>NZ_JBHTGY010000058.1:0-136896 GCF_042676305.1 Paenibacillus sp. GCM10027630
GGCGCCGGCGCCGCAGCGGAGCCAGACGCAGCCGCGCTAACCGCGGCGGCGGCCGGGTCCGGCAGCGACGGCTGCGGCACGCGCAGAGCTGCGAACGGCGCGACCAGCGCTGCCGCGTATGCAGCCTCAGCTTGCGCAAGCTTCTCAAGCTCGCGCAAGCTGCCCAAGCGGCCATCCAGCTCCTTCAGCTGCGCACGAAGGTCTATCAGCTGCGGCTGCAGCGCAGCGCCAAGTGCGGCACTGAGCCCGTCAATAAGCTCGAACGCTTGCTTGCGATACTGCAGCTTTAAATCGGCTGCAACCTGCTTGGAATAATTCAACGTATAGTCTCCACCGAATCCGGCAGCTGTATTGACCTGCTCAGCCAACCATTCTGGCTTCACTGGAATATGCAGACTTTCTGCAATCTCTCTAACGAGCTCCGGCGCAACCACTGTAAACTCATCCATAGACTTCGTTAAGAGCTGTTGAAGATGGCGTTCAATTTGTGCAGCAACCTGCCCTGCAAAATCATTGTTAAACGCCCCAAGACGTCGCTCCACTTCCTTCGCAGTCTTAGCTGCGCCTGCAAACAACCCAACCTTAAAGCCAGGCTTGCGGCTCTGCAAGTACTCATGCGCGAGATCGCGCGTCACAGCAGGTGTAATATTGGCGTTATCCAGTATTACCGCAGTTTCTTTTCGCAGCGCAGCACGCAGCTCCTCTGGTTGTGCTTCCATGCTTGCTATCGCTGCACTTAGCGCTGCCCATTGCTGCTGCGCCGACTCAATTCCTTCGTCGGCAGCTAGACGGGCGCGCAGCTCCTCCTTGGCCGTCTCATTGTTCTCGGCCATCTTCAATGCATGTGCATCCGCCAAGTGCTTGGCCGACTTCTCCAAACTTAACGCTGCTAAGGGCGCTTTCTCGTCGATAAGTCGCTTAAGCAGCCAATCCAGCTTGCTCCATTCGCTATGCGGATGGTCTGGAGTTTTCACTGATGTATACACAATTCCATCCGGTTGAATATGCCAGTTCTTGAATGCCTCCTGAACACCTGAGCGGTAATCTGAAAAAGATAACTCTTGATCCCTATGCTTATCTACTTGATTTATAATTAAATAGAGCGGCTTCCCCCACTCTTTCATTTTCTTCGTAAAAGCAAAATTTATTTCGGATTGCACATGATTATAGTCCATAACATAAAAAACGACATCTGCCAGATGCAGAGCCGATTCTGTAGCTAGTTGGTGTGCATCATCTGTCGAATCTATGCCGGGAGTATCCAAAAGTGCTGTATTTGAACCCAAAAAGGGTATCGGATATTGCAAATTTACGGTTTCTATAGCTTCCCCGTCTTTACAATAGGCAGCCAGCTCCTCCAAAGGTACCATTTGTACCTTAGCAGTCTCTTCAGAACCTTCACTAATTCTGTGAACGACTTTCGCTCCCGCTTCACCGTTACTGATACTTACAATGTTCGCACTTGTCGGGATCGGACTCGACGGCAGCAGCTGATGACCGCACAGCTTGTTTATTAGGCTTGATTTCCCTGCAGAAAAATGTCCGCAGAAAGCGATATATAAATTTCCACTCTCTGATTTTTGCAGCAATTGCTTTAATTTCTTACCATTTTCAGGATCACCGGCATCCTGTACTTTCCCCATCAGCTTCCGAATTGCATTCTCTATTGTTTCCTCTAGCATAGCTATGTTGCTCATTCTTTATCTCCCCATACCATAAAAATTTACAAAAAAAAACCGAATGGCTTCGGTTTTTAGTGTACCACACTTTCAGGGGCTGGAATGAAAATTTCAAACAAATTTTTATGCTGCAAAATGGTAATATCTTTATCCCTAACTTTCATTACAACAACTTCCGGCTTTATTTTCATACGATCCAAATAGTTGTCTGGAACATCTCCGGACTCCGTTACTGTTATGCCTTCTATTTGCTTTTCTTCATTCTCTGCCAATGGCATGCTCAGAACCTGCTCATAAATGTCCGAGAACACTTCAAAATCATTCGTATACACCGATATGCATTTCATATTAATCCCATCCTTATCGTATTCTAGTGATATAAATTTTACTGTATAGGTTTCCTACGACTACCGGATTTCATACGTTTTTTTCCTTCTCGGCATACTTCCACAAGTGAACATACGTCACATTGCGGGTTTTGCGCTTTACAATGGTAGCGTCCGAAAAAAATGAGCCGGTGATGCGTCAGCGTCCATTCTTCTCTCGGAACCAGCTTCATCAGCTTTTTTTCCACTTCCAGTACAGTATCCTTCAGGTTTGCCATTCCTAGTCGTTTAGATACCCGTTCCACATGCGTGTCAACTGCAATAGCAGGTACATCAAAAGCGTTCGACATAACAACATTCGCTGTTTTTCTGCCGACACCAGGCAATTCGACCAGTTGTTCATGCAGCTGAGGAATTTCACCACCGTATTTGTCCAAGAGAAGGACACACAAAGCTTGAATATTTTTGGCTTTATTTCGAAAAAGCCCAATCCGGCGGATGTCTTGCTCCAATTCCTCTATCGGTACAGCGATATAGTCTTCCGGCTTTTTGTACTTTTGAAACAAGGAAGCCGTCACTTTATTGACAGTCTCGTCCGTACACTGTGCCGATAAAAGTACAGCGATTGTCAATTCGAAGGGATTCGCGTGATTCAACTCACAATGGGCATCAGGAAACATACCGCCAATCGTATCGAGAATATTACGAACCTGCTTCTTGTTCATGGATGAGGACTACCTCTTTCTAATGGTATAAAATTTAGTTTACCCAATCCGCCGTGAGGAATCAATGACTTTACACGACAAAATCCGAACTTTTAACGAAATTTACCTTAAATTAAGGAAGTTTTAAGAAAAAACCGCCTAATCAGTAGAATAAAACTACTCTACCCCTTAGACGGTTGCTTGATTGATAAAGTTACATATTATTTTTCTAATTCTATAATTTTATTTGCTATTACAAAAACATTCACTTCGTCGTTTTCAACAAAAGCATTAGGTGCTACGATATTCGTTCCTTTGTGAAGATAAGCTTTGGAATATAAATTATAGGTAGTTTTGTCACCATTAGCTGTAGGCTTTAACACGATCTGATTAAGTACAATATCATAGGATGACACTGTCCGTTTAGTTGCATCAGCTACTGTAATGTATGTTTTATCATCCGTATCACTAATAATTTCAACTCTATCATTTGGTTTAATAGCTGTTAAAGCTGCAGATGTTACTCCGCCTTGCTTAATAACGAACTTTTGCCCAACCGGGATAGCTTGAATGCCATTAGCAAAATCTTGAACAGTGATAGTTCCCGCTGCCGTATCAACGCCTGTTACTTTTCCGCGAACTGTTTTGAGAATAGTTACACTGGTCAATACATTACCGTTGTAAGATACTTTTAAATAGTCATCCTGCTGGATATCTCCAAATGTATGAGTGATTTTGTTGGCATTGATTATAATATTATCATTGTCTACTTTGAAGGTATACAAAGAGCCTGCTTCATCTTCTGCATTAACTTGCCTGCTATCCGAATTAACCATCAAAATTTTGTAAACACCTGTTTTCTTAACACTTATTTGAGTAATAATAACATCCTGGGACGATCTTATTCTGGCTGAAATTTGATCTCCTATTTTTAAATCTTTTAAAGTTCCGTTCGTGTTCGACCAGAAAGAGACCCATAAATTATCCTGAACCTTGAAGGTAATACTTTGACCGCTTGCAGTACGAATGCTTACCTCATTGGTTGTTGTATTAACTTGAGTCAAAGTTCCTTCCAGCTGCTCCGTCAATTGAATCGAAATTACTTTATCCTTGGAAACCTTCAGGTCGATCTTATCTCCCTTGTGGAAGTTTGTCGAGAAATCCGTTAAAGGATAAGTTCTGCTGCCAACTTTAAGAACTGTGTTTTCGGTCAGCTTGTAGGCAAATACGTCTCCGTTATCATAAATTCCTGTAAGCACCTTATTTTCTGCATCGTACACACCCATAGTCGCAAAAGACATTTCCTTAATCGAACGGCTAGTTACATTAACTTTAACTACTTTTTCGTTCACCAGCTCTATTTTCAGCTCATCACCGGCTACAATATCGAACAAGCCAGCACTTGGTAATCCATCGATAGTTACAAGAGCATTCTCTGCTACGAAATAAGCACCGAGGCTCTTACCCCCGATATTAATGGTCATATTCTTTTTATCATCACTTAAGCTTATCAATGTACCTTGCACCGTATTGCTTACATCAGCTTGCTTGCGAATGGCTACCCCTGTAATCTGGTTAGCTTTAATATCGTAGGCAACTTCATCACCAACCCGCAGCTTGGAAATGTCTGCTGCTGTTTGATCAGGCAGCTTAACAGGAACAACGGGTCCGAGAGCAAAGGTTTCATTTTTTCCTGAAGCTTTCTCCATAAAGGTGATAGTGTTTTGATCCTTTTGTATGCTAATTATTGTACCTTCCCCGGTTTTACTAACAGGAGTCTGCTTAACTATGATTTGACTAATCTTCGCATTAGGCACTAATAGATTCCATTTCAGCTCAATGATGCTGCCTTGGACTATAGAACCCAGACTTAAACCTCTTCCATCCTTGTCTGTAACCGTTACATTAGGGGCAAGCTCTTTTAATTCTACCCCTGAGGCCTGATTGATAGCTATTTGCATATTCGGCAAAAACAGCTGATTCAAGCTTCCCTCAAGCGATCCCATCTTCTCTTGATCACTCATTAATTCTATGTAGGATGCCACTCCCTGATTTTGGATCACATATACTTGATAAGTTTCCTTCAACGCTGAAGAAGCTATTCGGCTGTCATCTTTGGCATTATAAATAACGGTATTGGAGTTAATTGTGAAATCACTTGACTGACCACGTTCATTTTGAATGGACAATTTATTATTCGTCAAGCCCATCACATATCCGATAGAAACCTTGTCTGAACGTGTTGTCAGCTCTTTATCCGCTCTGCTTAAAAAGGTTGCCATTTGTGCACGAGTTACAGCACCCTTGGGCTGGAAATTATTATCGTCCACTCCATTGACAATCTTCAAAGAAACTGCAGCATTTACATAACCAACAGCCCAACTCGACAAGTCTTTGTCATCCTTAAAGATGGTGGGTGTCAGTGCTTTCTCTTGAGCCAAGCCCTGCTTACCGATTGCCCTTATTACGAGCTTTGCGACCCACTCTCTGCTCGCAGAACGTGAACCCCAAGCAGTTTTGGATGCAGTTCCGGAGGTATCGGTCTCTTCTTTAATATCAAGCAGCTGTTTATCAAATGCGTAGGCTATATATGGCTTAAAGAAACTATCGACCGCAACCGGCAGTATGGTTTCCGACTTGCTCTTCAAAGCTTCACTCTCAAGTCCCATCATTCTAATGGCCATAACAATAACCTCTTGCTGGGAAACAGGGTTTTCAGGTCGATACTCATTTCTTTCATAGCCTTGAATAATACCTAGAGCCGCTAATTTGGTCACATATTTAATAGCCCAGTGCTGTGTACTAACATCAGAAAAGGCTGAAGTAGTGTTTATAGATGTTGCACTTGTTGACGTTGGATTGGTTATTGATGTTGAATCCGCTGCATAAACGGGACTGCTCATTAAAACGGATAAAGCTACGAGACCCGCAGCTACTTTTTTTGTTTGATTTTTCTTATGATTCATTCAATTGCCCTCCCGGCGTACTCAACATTTACATAAAATATGAAATATAAAATTTAACTATTAATCTCGTTTGATTGGATGCGGCAGTTCCATATGCCCCATTAAACTATCAACTACTTTTCCATCAACCAATATCTCCAGACTCTGAATCTCTGAAAATTGAAATAATGTTTTTTTCATAGCTTGCAGCAGCAAATCTTCCCCCCCCGCGCCCATCCTGGCTTCAGGGGCTATGGATAAGTCAACTGTAAGCAGTTGATTTTTCAAGACAGCCGACTTAATAGTAATTCCTTTCAGCAATGCAATCCGCTTGCTATCAGGAGCTGTACTCAATGCTGTTAATGATACTGAATACTTCTCATCCTCTTGCTTGTAGCTTACCGCTACTTCTTGTTCTACTAATTTCTCACCTGACTCATCGCCGAAATACACTTTGATAGTATTTTGCTTTACCTTATCCTGAACAGGAGGTGCAGCAGGCTGTTTGGATTCGGGAACATTCTGCACCTGCGGCTTAGCCGTTTGCTCAGCCGTTCCCTGTATCTTTGCTTGTCCGCATGCAGACAACAGAGCTATTAAAGAAACGCTAATCAGCACTCCGCTTAGCTTATTGTTTAGCATCGTTACCATCTCCTTAGTCGATATTCAACTGCTGCTTAATAGCAGTAACGATGGACGCGGCTACCTGATTTTGAAAAGCATCCTGAAACATAGCATTTTCTTCCGTTTGATTGGATAAAAATCCAACTTCCAAAAGTAATGAAGGCATGTTGGTATTCTTTACAACGTAGAAGCCTGATTGTTTAACCTTACGGTCAGTAAATCCGGTGGATTTAAGCATTTGCTTATGCATCAAATTAGCAAAATCCAAGCTCTGATCCGTATAATAATACGTTTCCACACCTCTTACGGTTTCTTTTCCAGCTGAATTTCCATGGACAGAGATAAACAAGTCTGCATCCCTGTCATTCGCAAAAGCAGCACGGTCAGCCAATTCGACGAATGTATCATCTTTACGGGTTATAAAAGCTTCGATTTTGGGTTCCTTTTCAAGCAATGCATGAATTTTGGTTCCCAATGCAAGCACGAAATCCTTTTCAAGACGTTTGGTTACTGAGATTGCTCCTGTATCCTTACCACCGTGACCCGGGTCAATTACGACTCTATATCGATCTTTAGCAGGAATTATAGCCCATACGAATTGTGCGGTAGTACTTGCAGTTGCCGGTTTAAAAGCTGACTTCTTGGATAAATCTATTATTATTCTAACGATAGATGAATCTTTTGAAAAGAGCAAATATCTAATTTGTGACACTGCCTGATTGTTTTGTTTAATAATTCCCTCGCCATTCGCACCCAGCTTTAGAGCCGGATCCAGCTTACTGTTAGGAAAATCAATAGTAATGCGGTTACCCTCATTTGAAGAAATCAAATTCGGCGTTACTTTTGCCCCACTCGTTTTTACTATGAACTGATCGCCTTCCATTGAAATTGAACTCAATGTCGTAATTAGTTCTGAGTTTTTATCAGAGGCAGCAGGATTTTGCTTTCCGGGCTGTGCTTCAGTTACCGGCTTCTCGCCTGGCTTGACTGCTGCTTCCTTGACAGGGAGCTCCGTTGCGCCATCTGATTTATCTGTTGGCTTATCTGTATTCTTATCTGTATTCTTATCTATCGGCTTATCTGTGGTCTTATCTGTTGCTTTATCCGTCGATTTATCTGTAGTCTTGTCCGTTCCTTTACCGGTAGAATTATCAGCTGGTTTAGACGGAACTTTGGTTTTATCTACAGTACCTGCTTGTCCTTCATTAGGTTGGGCTGGTGAAACAGCAGAGCTATTGGCATCCTGTTCTGTATCAAATAAAAATACGGAACGAGTCAAGTCATCCCATATGACTTTAACTCCAAGCTGCTCGCTTACAAATCGCAACGGCAGCATTGTGCTGCCTTCCATAATAGCCGGCGCGACTTCCAGCTGATATTTTTTTTTATTAACTATAACTTCCTGCTTATTAATAAATAATTGAATATTAACTTTATCTTTATCTACGGTAACTTTACCAGATTTCTCTTCCCACTCTACCTTGGACCCGAGAGACTCGGCAATGATCCGCACAGGAACAACCGTATTACCTTCAACAATTTTGGGTGCTACATTAGCAGACAGCTGCTTCCCATTTAAAAATAGATTGATCGGCTTCTCCGCGGCGAACGCCAGCATAGGAACCATCAGCATTGACAACAGCAATAATGAAATAAACATAGTTAAAAATCTCATTTTACACCTCAGCTTATCGTATGTATTAGGAAATATGCAAATTGAAAATAATGGAGTAAGGGGCGTATAATGTGGCGAAATCTGCCAATATATTAGACTATTAAAAACAGAAAAAGTTGCGAAAAATGACAAAAAACCTATAGCTAAGGATAGCTTAGGTTTATAATTCAAATCAATTTAAAAAACCTCAAGCAGCCTAAGGCTGCCTGAGGTTAGGCCATCTGTAATCGGGATTGATCCAATAATTGACGGAACTGATCACCAGACAATACTTCTTCTTTAGTCAAAATATGCAGCGATTCATCGAAAACAAGACGATGGCGCTCTAGAAGCTCTCTGGTACTAGTCGTTAACTGCTCCAGTATCGCCGCATTTTCTTTCATCAATTCTTCTTTAGTTACCATCTGCCTGTCGATAATACCCAAGCTTGTCAAGCCTGAATCCATCATTGTACGCACTAGTTGCAAAGCCTGCTCAAAGTCATTGCGAGAACCCGTGCTGCGGCCTCCATAGTACATTTCTTCTGCAACTGAGCCTCCAAGTGCAATAATAATCTGCTCCTCAATATTTTCTTTCGTATATAAATATTGATCCTGCTGAGGATTATGCCGCACATAGCCGAGTGCTTTGCCGCGTGGACTTAGCGCAACTTGAGATACAGAGCCTGGACGTACGACTTCTGCAGCAATAGCATGTCCAAGCTCATGCAGGGCGACGCGATCTCTTTCTTCCTTCGTTGACTCACGATCAGTCTTCTCACCAAGCATCACCTTATCGACAGCTTGAGATAAATGCCTCTGTTCAATCTCAATAGATTCTTCACGCATAGCATATATGGCAGCTTCATTCATAACGCTCTCCAACTGTGCGCCTGAAAATTGAAACGTTTCTTCAGCTACTAGCTCCAAGCTTATTGATTCTGCTAGAGGCTTGTTTTTGGCATGAATATTAAGGATATGAAGCCTGCCTTTCTTATCGGGCAGATCCACCTCAATATGACGGTCAAACCGGCCTGGGCGCAGCAATGCGCTATCCAACATTTCTTTCCGGTTAGTTGCGGCTACAATCAAAATGCGCGGAGTTTCAGAAGTATGAATCCCATCCATCTCAGTAAGCAATTGATTTAAGGTTTGGTCATACTCCCGATGTTGACCGCCGTCTCTTTTGCCTCCAATAACATCAATTTCATCAATGAACAATATTGCGCTGTCCTTATTTTCCTTAATCGCTCTTGAGCGTGCTTCCTTAAACATATCACGAACCCGGCTTGCACCCACACCAACATACATCTCAACAAATTCACTGCCTGCGGCAGCCATAAAGACAGAATTCGTGTAATGAGCTGCCGCTTTAGCCATTAATGTTTTACCGGTGCCCGGAGGCCCTGTAAGCAAAATACCTTTCAGCGGACGTATGCCCAGCTTTTGTATTTCTTCATGTTTGATCAGAAAATCGAGCGCTTCTTTCAATTCTCCTTTGGCCCGGTGCTGACCCCCGATATCATCAAACGTCATATAGCTCGGCGCGGCAGCGTTACGAGCCTTGCGGTCAGAACCTCCGCCAAAGCTGCCTCCGGCACCTCTCATTCGAGTCATAAAGAATAGAGCGCCAAGTATAATGGTCATAAATAACAAAGGAACAACGTTTATGCCGATAAAATATAGGAACACTAAAAATACAGGAATGACACCAACGAAAATTTCTTTATAAATTTTACTCATTAGGCCACACCCCCATTAAGGAAGCGGTTCTAGGCATCATAATAAACTTGCTTTTGTCTCCGTCTGTCAGCGTGATATAAACAAATTTGTCATCCATTTCTGTTGACACTTTTAAACTATCTGATGCTGCCGCGCGCTCCTGCAATGTTTTTGGAATTTGTGCATAACGTTTGGTTTCCATGGCTTGTGCCACATCAAATAACGCAGAAGACCACCACTGCTCTAATTTTGGAGATGAATCATTGACTACCTTTAGTTTCAATTCTCTTTTACCAAGAGCCGAGCCGCCATCGTTTTGGATTCGACTGTACACCTCACGCAGGCTTGTTCCAGCCTGAAGCTTGAGTTCCAATTCGGTAGCCGTATTGGTAATGTGAGTATGCATCAATTGTACACCCGGTGTACTTTCAACTACCTCTTTCAAAGGATTTTCCATAGCAACGCTTTGATATACGAACCATCCGCCAAATAAAACTACAGCAGAAATAGAAACACTTATTATCACAGGTAAGAGACGTAACTTCATAAGCTGACGTCCCCCTTTCTTATATATCGATTTGTTATATCGATAGTATATCACATGATATATACAAAATGATGATGCAATGTGTGGAAACAACACAAAAGAGCGTCTAATTCAATGCTTTCGGTTATCCGATCGCTCTTGAATAGACGCTCAAATTAAACATTATTCGATGCTCAATCGATAGGTATCAATATAAGCCCCATCGTGGAATGCATAGTAATCATAGTAATATCGTCCGCTGCGTTCATTCTCGGGTATAACTTTATAAAAAGCCTCCCAGACCGGATTTCCATTAACTATCCCTGGCATCAATCTTAATACTTTAGCTTCCGGCTGCCTTCCCAATACAAGCTGTTCGGCTTGTTCAGCAGTGATTCCATCAACAGCCATCTGCGTGTATATACTTTCTTTACCTACCCAAACAATAAGGCTTTGACCGATCTTATCCTCACCAAAAATGATAGTATACGGCTGATCACTCACAAAGCTTTCAACTTTATTGGCTTTAGTCAAAATTGTTTTCTGATAGGCAGTCTCCACGGCATTACGTTGAACCTTCCACTCATCTTCTTGAACCATGTTAAAAAAACGGATACTAAAAAAGACGAGAAGCGATAATACTATTACCGCGGCAGCTATAATTTTATATTTCACGGGATGCAGCCCTCCTCCCCGTTTCAGTTCACCATCTTATGCTTGTCCAACCAAACGCTCGAAGCACTGCTGTGCTTCAAACAGCACTTTTTCTTCATCTAATGTCAGACACTCACCATTTTTAACGAGCATTTTTCCATCGACCCATACATCAACTACATCTTTGGCAGATGCTGAATAAATAGCATGGGAAATGAAATTCGTTTTCGGGAAAAAGTGAGGCTGATCGATATTCAATGCAATGAAATCAGCTTTCATTCCCGCTTGCAGCGCGCCAACATCTTCTAGCCAAATCGATCTGGCACCATCCAACGTCCCCATACGCAGCGCCGAATCAGCCGGAACGGCAACCGGATCACCGGAAACCCCTTTATGAATCAAGGCAGCAAGCCTCATTTCCTCGAACATATCCAGGTTATTGTTGCTTGCAGGACCATCTGTTCCAAGAGAAACCATAATTCCCTTGCGCTGCAGCTCCGGTATCCGCGCCACACCACTAGCCAGCTTTAAGTTGCTGCCCGGGTTGTGAGAAACACGAACGTCATACTGCTTTAATATATCTATTTCTTCATCAGTCAAATGAACAGCATGGGCAACCAGTGCAGGTCTGGAAAAAACACCTAGCTTGGCCAAATGAGCAACAGGTCTTGCCCCGTACTGATCTACATTATCTTGAACCTCACGTGCTGTTTCGGACATATGCGTATGGATTGGAAGCTGCAGATCATGAGCAACCTGTACAATCTTTTCTATATAATCAGGCGGGCATGTATAGGGAGCATGCGGCGACATCATCGTAGTGATACGTCCGTCAGCTTTACCATGCCAGTCAAGAGCAAACTGCTTTGCTTCGCTTAGCTTGGCCGTTTGAACGTCTGGCGGGCACAATCCTATAACTCCGCGAGTTAGGACTGCACGCATCCCGCTTTCTTCCACCGCTTTGGCTACTTCATTCATGTGATCGTACATATCAACAAAAGTAGTCGTTCCACCTTTAAGCATTTCTATAATAGATAGCAGCGATCCCCACCGAACATCATGTGCCGTAAATTTGCCTTCCATCGGCCACATTTTCTCCTGAAGCCAAACCTGCAGCGCCAAATCATCCCCATAGCCGCGAAGCAAAGACATGGCTGCATGATTATGAGTGTTAACTAAACCCGGCATATACAGCTTCTTAGAACCATCAATTTGTTCGTCATAATAATCAAGAGGCTGCGGAGCATTTTTACCTATATATGTAATCTGATTATTTTCTACAACCATACATCCTTGAAGTACAGGATTTTGCTCGTCCATTGTAATAAAAGTACCATTAGTAATAATCCATTTTTTCATTATTTCACATATCCCTTCGCGCGCATTAATAACCAAATTTAACTGTACAACTTCAATCCACAGAAATCAAGTAACATTAGCTAATGCAACCTTGCTTACATTACATTTTTACACTTTGATGAACATATTCTAAATTGGATAAACTATGATTGCAATCCATCTGTCTATTGTGTTATTTTTAATTTTGTGTTAATTTTTCTCGGCAAAATTCTACATATTACAAGAATATTGTTAACTTATTGTTAAAATACACAATCGAGGAGGCTGCTTCATGCTTTTTGCAAAAAAAAATGACACTGACTTTTTGCTGCTGCTGATTAAAGCATCGGAAAATACGCTACATGCTGCACAAATGTTTCGTAATGCCATCATGGGAGATCAACCGCCCGCTACGTTTTACCCGCAGCTGAAAGATTTGGAGCATAAAGGAGATCAGATTACGCACCAAATTTTTAAAGGTCTTAACAAAGTATTCATCACCCCGCTAGACCGCGAGGATATTATGGAGCTTGCCTCAAAGGTCGATGATGTAATTGACGGCATTGAAGCCACGATTGCCCGTTTTGACTATTTGAATATCTCCGAGAGCGATAAGTATATGAAAGAATTCTCCGCGGTTATTGTAGCAAGCTGCCAGCACATCCTCGATGCTTTCAAGCTGCTTTCCAAGAAAAAGTACATGCAAATGACCGAGCACACGGTTCAAATCAACAGCCTCGAAAACGAAGCCGATCGTCTAATGAGGGAAGGCATCAGAGAAATATTTCTAAACCCTAAAGATCCATATCATGATTTTAAGCTGAAAGAGCTTTATGAACGTATGGAGCAAACAACAGATGCCTGTGAAGATGTTGCAAATATACTGGAAAGCGTAGTATTGCGTTATTCGTAAGCAGTCGTCCATATTTGGTAGGAGGAGACTATGTTAACCTTATTGTTGATCATTGTTGGACTGGCGCTGCTGTTTGACTTTATTAACGGCTTTCACGATACAGCCAATGCCATTGCCACCTCAATTTCTACCCGAGCGCTAACTCCAAGAGTTGCTGTCTTTTATGCGGCGATTTTGAATTTCGTTGGCGCATTCTTATCTTCAGAGGTAGCCAAAACCGTCGGTGGAAAAGTAGCCAATCCGGCCGAAATTGAGAATGGTGTACCCATACTTATTGCCGCACTTTTGTCCGCTATTATTTGGAATCTAGTGACTTGGTATTTCGGAATCCCTTCTTCTTCCTCTCATACTTTGATCGGATCTTTAGCTGGTAGTGTTATAGCTGGAGCCGGGACAGCGGCACTCAATTGGAGTGGTTTCAGAGAAATTATTCTAATTTTGGTTTTATCTCCAATAGTTGCTTTTGGAACAGGTTTTATCATCATGTGGATTATTCGTCAGCTTATCATTGTAGGCGGCAATCATTCACGATCCAAGCTCAATAGAACCTTCCGATTTTTTCAAATTATTTCTGCCGGGTTACTATCCATATCCCACGGAGGGAACGATGCTCAAAAAGCGATGGGAATCATGGTTTTTGCTCTCGTCACTTTAGGCTATCAAACCACCATGGATGTCCCCTTATGGGTTAAAATAAGCGCCGCTATAGCTATGGGGTTAGGCACATCGATAGGCGGTATGCGAATCATTAAAACAATGAGTAAAAAACTGATCAAGATCGAACCTATTAACGGCTTCGCTTCTGATTTAAACTCATCCATAGTTATTCAAGTTTCTACCCATATGGGAATGCCTTTATCCACTACTCATGTAATCTCATCATCCATTATTGGTACCGGATCTGTTATGAGATTCCATGATGTGAAATGGGCGACGGTTACGAAAATGGTTATGACCTGGATCATTACAATTCCAATTAGTATGGTTGTTGCTTTTCTGCTTTACAAAGTCGTATTCCTATTCTTTTAGAGTAATAGTGAACATAAAAAGAACGTCAGGAGCTCCTGACGTTCTTTTTATGTCTAATAATCCATACTGTTGACTATTCATCCAAATAATACGCCAAGCTTTGCAGCTCAGTAGTAAAATCAGCGTGATGCACGCGCACCTCACTCGGAACTTTTATAATAATCGGAGCAAAATTTAAAATAGCTTCTACTCCGCCTTCAACAAACTGGTTTGCAACATTCTGGGCTTCTGCTGCAGGCACTGTAATAATTCCAATCCGAATGTTCAAGCCTTGTATAGTTTCTTTAAGCTCCTTCATCGGCTTTACTTTCAAATGATTGATTGACTCCCCTACCTTGCTCTGAAGCTCATCAAAAATAGCGACAATTTTCATATTATCCTTAAGATAAGCATTATAATTGCAGAGCGCTCGGCCTAAATTCCCGGCACCAACCAATACAACTGGGATCACCTTGTCAATTTTAAGAATTTGGCGGATTTTCTCGATCAAATAATCTACATCATAACCAATGCCCTTTTTGCCAAATTCACCGAAATAGGCAAGGTCTTTGCGTATTTGCGCCGGATTTAAATCAAGCTTAATACCTAGATCCTGGGATGAAACAGTATGCACATTTTTCTTGCTCAGCTCGTTAAGGAAGCGCAAATAAATCGGCAGTCTGCGGACAACTGCTTCCGATATTTTTAATGTTTTCATATATCGCTTTCCCCCATCCACTGCTTGATTCTCGGAACTAATTGACTTGTAGGCATATGTTCTATTTTGGGACCTGGCAGAGAGTATAGAAAATACTTGCCATAGGTCGTATCAATTACCCTCGTATCGTATATGATAACTATGCCTCTGTCTTTCGCCGTTCTTACGAGACGGCCAAAACCTTGCTTAAAGCGAATAACCGCTTGAGGCACCGATAGCTTCATAAAGGGATTATGACCCAGCTTCTTCAAATTCTCAGTTTTCGCTTCAACAAGCGGATGGTTGGGAGGTTGAAAAGGCAAACGTACAATAGCCAGACAGCTCAATGCTTCCCCCGGAATATCCACTCCTTCCCAAAAGCTGCTAGTACCAAGTAAAATGCTCGCGGGACTGCTTTGAAAAAGCCTTGTCAGCTTGCTGCGATTACTGCTGTCTACTCCCTGCCCAAGCACTTGGATGCCAAATGGACTTAGCTTATCTTTCAATGCAGTATGTGCCAGCTTTAGCATCCTGTTTGAGGTGAACAGCACCAGCATACGTCCCTTCATTTCCAAAGCTACCTCAGCGAGAGACATACTCAGATGGTCCATAAATATTTTTTCGCCGTTATTGCCGCGTATGCTTGGAAAATCTCTTGGGATGGCGACAAGTGCCTGCTGCCGATAATTAAACGGGGATGGAAGCTGAACCGTCTTCAGCTTGCTCTCATCTTCTTTAGTTTCCAAGCCTAGCTGCTCACATGTATAATCAAATGATTTGCCAACCGACAAGGTTGCTGAAGTCAGAATGACACTATCTTTTATACCAAAGAAAGATTGCTGCAGCATGGAGCTTACATCAATAGGTACACTTACCAGCTGAAGCGACTTGCTTTTACCATTCCCCGCTTCAATCCAATACACATAATTATCGTCGGGCATGGTCATAAAAAAATGTAAATTATCACGGTGGCGGTACATTTCCTTGAGAGTTCCGTTTAAATCGGTTAATATCCCTTGAATGTCCAACTCATCTTGCATTTCTTTCATCTCATTAAACAGCTTTTCCAGCCTCTTTATAACTTCATTCATATGAATGAAAATATTATCCTCAAGCACCAGAAGTTTGTCCCAACCGTTGGGTGTTTCATCTTTTTTAACCCGGTACACTAGCTGGCCGGCTTCGGATTGCGAAGGGTCAGAGCGAGTTACTACCAGCTGATACAGCAGCTCAGCCAGCTCATCCCACTCTTCTTTAATTTGCAGCAGTTTAGGCGTTACTTCATCTATTGATTGACACCAGGTCTGTATTTGATCCTTCTCGTGCTTTTGCAGCTTTAAGCGAAGCAGCGGTAATTGACCGCTCCTGCTATCCTTAAACAACCACCAAAGGGTACTCAAGAAAGCTCCGTAATAAAGCTCTATACCCAGATGCTTGCTAGCAACTTCTTCAAAATGATGAGCTTCATCGATTACAAGATGCTTGTAGCTAGGCAGAAGCCTGTTCTCCGCTTTCATATCAGTAAATAACAAAGAGTGATTCGTAATAATGACGTCTGCTGTATTTGATTGATGCCTTGCACGATGGTAGAAGCATTTCTTAAACCAGGGACAAGCCCTGTTTAAACAAGAATCCGTATCACTTGCAACAGAATGCCAAAACTGCACACCTTTATTTCCAAAATGCAGCTCCTCATCGTCCCCATGCTTCGTTTCACTAAGCCATACCAGCATTTGTCCTGCTGACAGCCGATCATCTTTACCATTCTCAAAGTCCTGAACATTCATCTTCTGCTCAAATTTACGCAAGCATAAATAATGGCTTCTGCCTTTAAGCACTGCAGCCTGAAATCCTACAGGAAATAAATCCTCCAGAAGCGGAATATCTCTTTCACGAATCTGCTCCTGCAAGTTGATTGTATGGGTACTTACTATTATTTTCTTATCTTGTTTAAGGCCATAATATAAAGAAGGGATTAAATAACCAAGCGATTTACCGGTACCTGTTCCCGCTTCAATCATGAGATGCTGGCCCTGCTGGAAAGCAGCCTCTACTTCCTCGAGCATACGAACCTGAGCTTCACGATCCTCGTAAGACTCAAAGCGCTGCTTTAACGCTTGCTTCAGCTCATCGTAGAATAATGCAAAGGTGTCCGGCAATCCCTTAACATCCTGTTCACTACGAATTGGCTCATCCTCTCCCCAATCGTCAACATTGATAGCAAATTGCCGAAAATAGTGAGCAGTATCGGAATCAATGGTTGTGAACATTTCCTTATACGCTTTCATCTCTTGGATAAACCAGCCGAAGTCAGTCGTTACTTCATCAAAAATCAATGACAACCTCTGCAGCGTTAACAAAGGTAATGCTTGAAATTTCTGAAGACACTTAATCCAAATTAAGGCTGTTACTTCTGCGTCGCTGTCTGCTTGATGTGGACGTTCGTGCTCAATACCGAAGGCAAGGCACACCATACTAAGCTGTAAGCTCGATAATGACGGGTAGAGTACCTTCAGCGTGTCCATGGTGTCTAACACTTTGCCATCAAACGGAAAATAGCCTTCCTCGTCTAAAGCCCTCTGCAAAAAACCTAAATCAAAAGCAATGTTATGGCCGACGAGCACACAATCTTGAAGCAAAGGCACCATGTTTCCCATAACGCTATCAAGCTCTGGCGCATCTGCAACCATACTATCGTCAATTCCAGTCAATGCAGTTATAGAAGAAGGTATACCGATCCCGGGATTTACCAAGGAGGTATACCTGTCAATGATGTAATCATCCTGTATAATGACGAGGCCAACCTGAATAATGCGATCCGTAGACTGGCTCCCGGTCGTTTCAAAATCCAAAACCGCGAATTTCATTACCCTTATGTCAATCCCTTCATTCCCAATTTCTTTCTAAGCATACCAATACTCATGGGAAAAGGGAATAGTAAACTTACTGCTAGAATTTCTAAAAAACGACTAATTTCTTGCAGGATGCTGTAGAAAATACAGCTTTCCTTTTACTTCGGAGCATAAACCCATTTCCATTAGTGGCTCAACACTGGATGGATCCGAATGATGTGCCATGGCAAAATATTCGAATGCTTTATCCATATTCTGATATTGAATTTGAATACAGCCCATTGCGCTATAGGAAATAGCTCTCATACGATTATTTTCTGTTACTTGGGATAAGAAATGGAACTGATTGTAGCTTTCGGATATTTCTCCCTTTTGCAAGTAACTCATTGCCAAGTAGATCCTCGCTAATGTAAACTCCGGCTGCTTGTTAACAATTGCTTTAAACTCTCTAATTGCTTCTTCATACATCAAGAGCTTATAGAAGCCCTGACCTTTTAAAAAGGCATCTGAACGTTTCCCAGCCAATTCCGGATCCAATAAATCATTGACCGACACTGGCTGGTGCAATTGGTAAAAGGCTGCAAGCTTTTCTTCAAACAAAAGCCACTCTTCAATATACGTGTCGCTCATAGCCTTCAACGTGTGAAGCTTTTCTTGCAGCTCTTTTCTTTGGGAACCGGACGCAGCTGCGAACTGATCATTCACTTCGTCGAGCATTTCATTCATGGAGGCAAATAGTTGTTTGAACATAATGATTGCATCCCACCTTAACGTTGAGCATACTTTCATTTTTTGTTTCGGCGGCCTTTTTCATGCGTCACATGACGGTGGAATGAATTTCTTCTTTTAGAACACTTATAATTCGGTTGTTTTCGCCCATAATTGCTATTTGAGGTTGATGCTTTCTTGCGTCTTCATCCGTCATCATCGCATAAGATAAAATAATTACGGTATCTCCAACATGAACCATTCTGGCCGCCGCACCATTCAAACAAATAACTCCTGATCCACGGGGACCCGGGATAATGTAGGTTTCAAATCGGGCACCATTGTTATTATTGACAATCTGTACCTTCTCATTGGGCAGCATATCTAACAGCTCAATAAGCTCTTCATCGATGGTAATACTGCCAACATAATTGAGATTGGCTTCTGTTACAGTAGCGCGGTGAATTTTGGATTTAAGCATAGTTCTGAACATTAGAAGTCCTCCTTAAAGTTTTCATAAGAAAACTTTCTTCATTAATTTATACAAGACGAATAATAATATTGTCAATTAAACGTGTTTTTCCGAATTTTACCGCCAATGCTATAATAATTTGTTCAACATTTTTCAAGCTGCTAATCGTTTCTAATGATGGATAGGCTAGTATTTCCACATAATCAATAACAGCCAGCGGTGCTTGCAGTATAGACCTGGTGATCGTCTCATTAAGCAACGTTAAATCAATATTGGTACGCTGCTCACGAATCAAACCCTCCGCCATTTGTAATGATGCGGATAACACAAGTGCCTGTTTGCGTTCATCCGGCTGTAAATATACATTGCGAGAGCTCATAGCCAAGCCGTCGGACTCTCTAAGAATGGGACAAGGAATAATCTCCACGGGCATATTCAGATCATTCACCATCTGGGTAATGACTGCAATTTGCTGTGCATCCTTCAGACCAAAGTAGGCGGCATCCGGTTGAACAATATTAAACAATTTGGAAACAATCGTTGCCACTCCGTCAAAATGACCCGGACGCGATGCTCCACATAATCTTTCTGTTACTTGAGACACGGAGACGATTGTTCTGGTCTGTTGCGGGTACATTTCTTCAACCGATGGCAGAAATACGATATCCGTTCCCGCTGCCTTCGCAACGGCAAGATCCCCTTCCTCATTGCGAGGATAACGTTCAAAATCCTCGTTCGGACCAAATTGCAAAGGATTCACAAAAATACTCAATATAACCAAATCACATTGCGTGCGAGCAGCCTCAAGCAGACTGGCATGTCCTTTATGGAGAAATCCCATTGTTGGAACAAAACCGATTCTTATACCAGGCTGGTCCATTTTAGCCTGTTTAACTGCTGAGCGAAGTTCATGTATGGTATGGATCGTTTGCATAGTTCAGTCCTCCTATTTCTTAGCGCCACCATATAAAAAACCGGCAACCTCTTCCTCCATAAGGAATGAATGGTCAACTGACGGAAAGGTACGGCTCTTCACCTCATTGACATACTGCTTTAAGCCGTTTCGAATTAAACTGCCGGTATCCGCATACGTTTTGACGAACCGTTTTGGCGCCATTTCAGAACCGTAGCCAAGTGCATCATGAAAGACCAGAACCTGCCCATCACATCGTGGCCCTGCGCCAATTCCAATGGTTGGGATAGACAGCTGCTCGGTGATGTGCGCGGCAACCTGCTCGGTAACCAGCTCCAATACGATTGCGTAAGCCCCTGCCTGTTCTAATGCTTTTGCATCCTCAAGCAGCTGTTGAGCTTGCGCTGAGTTTTTGCCTTGAATTTTGTAACCGCCTATTTGATGAATGGATTGTGGAGTTAGCCCAAGATGACCCATTACCGGTATTCCCGCCATCGTACAGGCCTTTACGGCGTCGGTAATTTCCCGCCCCCCCTCCATCTTAATTGAATTAGCCAAACCCTCTTGCATAATACGCGCCGCGTTACGCAGCGTTTGATCGAGACTACCGTGATAAGTCATAAAAGGCATATCTGTAATGACGAATGTTGACTGTGCCGCCCTTACAACAGAGCGTGAATGGTAAATCATATCCTCTAACGTAACCGGAATAGTCGAGTCATAGCCAAGAACAACATTTCCCAAGGAATCACCGACTAATATGGCATCGACTCCCGCTTCCTCCGCTAACATGGCAGAAGGGTAATCATAAGCTGTAATAATGGAAATCGGATTTCCGGTTTCCTTCATTCTTTTTAACTTGCTAGTCGTAACGGCTTTTCTCTGTTCCATTCCTACACCAACCTTTCTAAATCCGTATTTGTAAGCTTAGTATGAACAAAAAAAACCTTTTAGCCCCAAGGAGCGAAAAGGTTCACATGTTAAAATAATCATATGATCCTTCTGTCTCGGTCCGTTAGGCTCAGAGCAGAATCCGACATACATACAAGCATAAATCTTATTAAGTTGTTGCAAGTCAGAACAATCAGTTAAACATAAGTTCCATTCGAGTGCAGCTCCTTACAGATACCGCCTCAGATGTAGCCTTATTATACCAAACTTTTCATTCTGATGATAGGGGGATAAATTCAATCGTTCCAGAATACCATTTCGTTAATGAACCATCCTCTAGCTGCACAATTAAAGCCCCAGTCTCATCCAGACTTACAGCAATTCCTTCCACTAGCCCTTGAGGTGATTGATTGCGAACCTTGCGGTTCAGAGATACGCTGAGTGCCTCCCACAGCAGTTTAACAGGTTCAAATCCCTTACTATGGTATAATTCGTAAAGTGTCTCCAGCTCCTCCAGAAACCGGCACAGCAGCTCTGTACGGTCCACTAGCTTTCCCGCCTCGATCTGTAAGGAGGTAGCGATAGCTTTAAGCTCTTCCGAATAATCATCCTCGCGTAAATTGGCGCTTATGCCTACTCCCACAATGACATACAGTGGCTTCTCGTCCTCAGCAATAGACTCTGACAGGATTCCGCTGATTTTCTTTCCATCAATCAACAAATCATTCGGCCACTTAATTCCAGCAGGAAGCGAAGTAACCTGCCGGATGGCGCGGCACAAAGCAACAGCTATCAATAAGGTTAGTTGAGGGGCAAACTGAAGAGGTATGCGGGGTTTCAGAATCATGCTCATCCAGATTCCCTTTCCTTTGGGTGAATGCCACTTACGTCCCATTCGCCCTCGTCCTTCAGTTTGCTGTTCAGCAATAACCAGAGTACCTTCAACCGCTCCTTGTTTTGCCAGCTCATGAGCCTTTGTCTGAGTGGAACCCAGCTGTTCGTAATAGTGGATATTTTGTCCGAACACTTCAGTCTTTAATTGCTTTTCAATGGAAGCTAGCTCCAGCTTATCCGGTTTCTCAACAAGACGATACCCTTTACGTGATACCGCTTCAAAAACATAACCAGCACTACGGAGCTTCTCGACATGCTTCCAAATCGCTGTTCGGCTGCATTGTAAAGTAGCGCTTAATTCTTCGCCTGATACAAAAGCTCCATCTTTTTCTTCAAAGAGCTGTACCAATTGTTCACTTATGTTCATATGTACCACTTTCCTGCTGAAGAACCTTCTCATAATAACGTTCAGCTTCAGCTAGCAATAAATCTCTCTCGTTAGTCAAACGTTGAAGCGCTGCTTCGCGAAGCAGATGGGCTAGTACTCTTGAAACCCAAGGACCTGCTGGTTTGGAAATATGAGCAAGCAGCTCCTTACCGCCTAATTCAAGATCTTCTAGGCTATGAACAGGCATGTCTTTCAACCAGTCTAATCCGCTTTTAATTAAGATTTCACTCCACTTAGCTTCTACTTCAAACCTTGCCAGCACCTCTGGAGCAGCTGTCACAATTTCATGCAATCCAACAACCGCCTGTTGCCCGTACGTTACCGCCGACAGCTTCCAGGCTTCCTGCAAAGCAGCTTCATCTGTTTTGTCAGTAAGCTGACGGCTCAAATGGTGCGCAACAGCTATGATCTGCCGCACCTGTTCCAATTGTTGCTTGGAAAAGGTCAGCTGCCTTAGCTCTAGCTCTGCTTCTGCCGCGCTAACCCCTATACACAAATATAGATAGGCCCATTTGTAAAGCGGCTCTTTGAGGCTGCTCCAGCCCCTGGCCAGCTTTACCTGCTTCAAATCTGCCAGCCTCAGAGTCTGTTTGAGATACTCCAGAAGCTGACTGTCCATAAGCAGTTGAACCGCATGAGCGGGAGCAGCACCATCAATCATACGCTCCAGCTCCATACGCACACGTTCCATGGCAATATGCTCTAAGAGCTGCGCTTGACTAAGTAGCGCAGCCCATGTTTGCTTCTCGATCTCAAGCCCATAATGTGCGGCGAAGCGAATGCAGCGAAGCATCCGCAAAGCATCCTCCTGGAATCTTTCATTCGCATCACCTACACAACGCAGCAGGTTATTCTTCATATCATCTACACCGTGAAAGGGATCAATCAACTGCCCGTCAACATCCAGAGCCATTGCGTTCATCGTAAAATCACGCCGTCGTAAATCCTCATACAAGCTGTCAATGAATTGGACCTCTGTGGGACGGCGAAAATCTTCATAGCCGGACTCAATACGGAATGTAGTTACTTCAAATAAGCTATCTTCCATCATCACCGATACGGTACCATGTTGAAGACCCGTTGGAATGGTTCGTTGAAATAATTGCTGTACCTGCTCCGGCTTGGCTGAGGTGGCGATATCGTAATCCTTTACCGGCCGGTTCAGATGCTTGTCACGCACACAACCGCCCACCATATAGGCTTCAAAGCCAGCATCAATCAGCTTTCCGATGATTTTTTTTGCTTTTCTTTCCAGGTCCTGCGTCATAACCATCACCTTTTTAACAATTCAATGGTTTTAATTTAAGTTCTTCCGGCAACGGAAGTCCAAGTACACGATAATAAATCTCTTCGTACTGGCGGGTAATAACATCATTACAGAATGTGAACCGGGCACGGTGCAAGCATGCCTCCGTCATTTTTTCATACAAGGCTTTATCCGTTAACAGCATTTTTGTATAATGAGCCATTTGATCCACATCGCCGATTTCCGCTAAAAAACCACTTTCCCCGTGAGTGATCAGCTCAGGAATACCGCCTGCATCAGAGGCTACTGTAGGAACCCCGCAAGCCATTGCTTCCAAAGCAACCAAACCAAAGCTTTCTTTCTCAGATGGCAGAAGCATTACATCAGATAAGGATAACAATTGAGCCACATCGTCCTGCTTACCGCAGAAGGTCACTCGATCGAGTAATCCCTTCTCCTTTACTTTGCAAAGCACCTTGGATAGCTCAGGTCCCTCTCCTACAAATAACAGTCTGGACGGAACATCCTTACTTACACGGTCAAAAATTTCGACCACATCCGTAACCCGTTTAACAGGTCGGAAATTGGAAATATGTATCAAAATTTTCTCGTCGGGATGGGCAAACTCCTTGCGCAGCGCCGTAACCTCGCGAGGATAGTAAACCCTTTTATCAACAAAATTGTAGGACAGATCGATCGGCTTATCTATGTCTAAAAGACTGCGAGTTTCATGGATTAAATCCTTCGAAACAGCTGTTACAGCATCACTTTGATTAATCGCAAACCGGATCAAATCACTTAAAGATTCATCCTGTGCGAGAACAGTAATGTCCGTACCATGCAGCGTAGTTACTACCTTCAGCCTATCGCCGACCATTTGCTTAGCTAAAATTGCACATACCGCATGAGGTATTGCGTAGTGTACATGAAGTAAGTCAAGTTCCTCCAGCTGAGCAACCTGAGCCAGCTTACTTGCAAGGGATAAATCGTAAGGAGGATATTTAAATACATAATAGTCGTTAACTTCAACTTCATGGTAGAAAATATTTTTATCGAATTTCCCTAACCGGAAGGGCATACTGTGCGTAATAAAATGAACCTCATGTCCTTTTTCAGCAAGCAGCTTGCCCAATTCCGTCGCTACAACGCCAGAACCGCCGAGTGTTGGATAACAGGTAATACCGATCTTTAATCGTTCTTTCATTGGGCTCCCTCCTAAGAGTGATTGCATCAGCAAAAGCTTACTCTGTGAGCTTTTGCTGAGCTTTCAAGTTAGTATATAGCTTATGCTATTTTTCAGTTATGAATTAAAATAGGTCAATCAAATAAGGAAGCTTGCTTACAAAACCTTCGGCGTATGGAAGCATATGCTTCTGACCAAGCATCCTATCCTTAGCTTCCACTCGTTCGAGATAGCCTTGGTTTAATGGAGTCCTTACAAAATCATTGGCTGCTCCCGCTGCTTCGAACTGGGTGCGGTATGCCTTCAATGCTTGCATCTTCACTTCATGCGTTCCAGTAATATCAACCAATAAATCGGATTCATAAATATCATTGATAAAATAAAAGTAAACTTGCTCTACTGTATGTGCTGCTGTCTCGGGTTCATAACGGCGGAGTTTAGAGTTAAACACCGCTTCTTGAACGAGCTTGCTGCATGCGATATGATCGGGATGCCGATCCTCCCAATAAGGCGCAAATACAATTCGAGGCTTATGCTTGCGAATCTCCAAGGTTATCTCTTTAACGGATTCCGGACTCATCCATAGCCCACGATCAGGTAAACCGAGATTCGAACGCGCAGATAATCCTAATATTTGAGAAGCGAGAGCCGCCTCTTGCTGACGGATCTCAACTGTACCGTTAGAGGACATTTCAGCATGGGTCAGATCGCATATTCCTACGCGTTGACCGGCAGATGAATGCTTGTAAATAGTCCCCCCCATTCCGATTTCCGCATCGTCCGGATGCGCTCCGAAAACAAGAATATCCAGCTGCTCGCTCATTCCATTTCACCTTGCTTATATTTATGTACAAGTTCCCGCCAAGCAAAATCTCCACGATCCAGTGCTTTCACCAAAATCTCAGCTGTAGCAATATTCGTTGCCACAGGAATCCCCTGCACATCGCATAAACGAAGCAAGGCAATGATATCCGGCTCATGAGGCTGTGCCATTAATGGATCACGCAAAAAGATGATTAAATCCAGCTCATTGATCGCTACCATGGCACCAATTTGCTGGTCTCCTCCAAGTGGTCCTGACATATATCGGTGAACCTGAAGCTCTGTGCTATCCATAATTCGAGTACCTGTAGTGCCCGTTGCATACAATTGGTGATGCTTAAATACCTGCTCATAGGCAGTCACGAAATTAACCATTTCTTCTTTTTTACGATCATGTGCGATTAATGCAATTTTCATGGACATCCCTCTTAAGCTCCTTTATAATTCTTACCCGATAAGTACATAGAGCAAAAAGCCTTTTTAGGCTAGTCCTCATGTTTATATAAATTAGTCAATAAAATGCTCGAATCCGTACACAATTCCGGTTAGCTCCATAACCTTCTTCACAGCAACATTAACACCTGGCATATAACCTGCCCGGTCATAGGAATCATGGCGTATTTTTAAAGTTTGACCAAATGCTCCAAATATAACTTCCTGCTGAGCAAAAACTCCCGGCAATCGTACACTATGTATTCTAAATCCATTGTATAATCCGCCGCGCGAACCTTCAATCGTTTCTTCTTCCCGAGGGTTGCCCTGACGTAACTCCTGGCGATTCTGAGCTATTAATTCCGCTGTCTTGATCGCTGTTCCCGATGGCGCGTCCAGCTTTTGATCACCATGGTATTCTATGATCTCAAGGTTAGGTAAATATTTGGCGGCTTGTGCAGCAAACTTCATCATTAAAATAGCACCTATGGAGAAATTCGGAGCAATGATGCCGCCTATGCCTTGCTCCTTACATTGTTTATCGAAGTTTTCAAGATCCTCGGGCGTAAACCCCGTCGTCCCGATAACAGGACGTACTTTATGCTTAATAGCTAATGCCGTATTAGCAACAACGGATTGAGGAGTTGTGAAATCAACCAGCACATCCGGTCTGGCTTCTACCAGTGCTAGCTCCAGATCCGTACTGAGCATAACGCCGCATGCGTCCAGCCCAACAAGTCGTCCGGCATCCACCTCCAGCTCAGATGAACGGTTTACAGCTGCAACCAGCTGCAAATCAGCGTCCTCCAGCACCATTTTCACTACTTCCCGACCCATACGGCCGCTTGCTCCTGCTACTGCTACTCGAATCTGACTCATATCCATTCCGTTCCCTTCGTCTAGAAATCTGCTAATAACAAGTGATAATAATTATTTGATCAGGATTTCATATATTGTTTCAGCATTAATTGATATTCGGCCAATAATTGATTCCCAATTTCGTGTTGTGGATCTAATACCAGCAGTTCTTTTATTGCCCGAATGGCTTGACTATACTCCTTCAGCCGAGAGTAAGCAAGACCTAACAGCAAGAAAGCTTCAGAAGATAATGAATCCAGCTTTATTGCTTCCTGGAGCAATGTTACAGCCATCCATATCCGCTGTTCAGGCTCATCAAAATAATATTGCGCCTGCAAGATCAATTCTTTAGCACGCAGATGCTGGATATGGAATCGATAATGCTCCTCAAACGGCTCCAGCCTAACTGCTTCCTTGGCATGCTCAATGGCTTTACCCAGCTTATTGCTTCTAGCATATGTGATTGAAAGCTTGTAATGGAAGGCAGCATTGTCAGGGGCTATTGCAATGGCTTGCTCGAACCATTCTATGGCCTGTTCAAAATCATGCATTAAAATCGATTCGTATGCCTTCTTAATTTGCTCTTCTCCGTCCATCTGCCCATCCTCCCTCTAAAAAAGGTGATGGTATAGCATATGAATTTTATTAGCTATCGGTGTTAATTTTAGTCCATCGGTCGGCATCGCGTGTTTGGAATTTATGCATTATCTTATCATGCGCCTCTGTCAAATCAATACCCAAAGAGTTCGCAAAACAGATCGTAATAAACAAAATATCCCCTAGCTCCAGCTCAATAGAGTTGTCTGCTTCAGTCGCTTTTTTTGGTTTCTCGCCAAATTGGTGATTAACCTCTCTTGCTAATTCTCCAACTTCTTCGGACATACGGGCAAGCATTGAGAGTGGGCTAAAATAGCCTTCTTTAAACTGTGAAATATATTGATCCACTTCTTTTTGCAGCTCTTGCAATGAACGTTCTGCCATATTCGAATATCTCACCAACCTTTATCCTTGTTCAACCTGATCCTCATTGGCCGCTAACGGCAAATAAGGTTGTCAGTATCCATGTTATCGCAAACATCTATGGATGACAAATTTATTTTGTGCGTGTGATAGGCATACTAAATAACAAGTTCCGTATGGCAATTTCTGAAGTTTCAAAGTTTGCGGTACGAAAAAACATTTACTGCGGAGGCTGAACATCCTATGTCAACCAAGCACTCGGTGGAAAGACTCCATGCTTTACTTCCTATCTTGCTCGGCACCGCCATCTACGCTTTCGGATTGCATTACTTCGTCATCTCAAATGAATTGATGGAGGGTGGAATAACCGGGATCGCTCTTCTTTTAAACTACATCTTCCAATTTCCTCCTTCAATATCGACATTGGTTATCAACGTTCCCTTGTTTGCTATAGGGTGGAAGTTTCTGGGCAAGGAAGCGATGTATTATTCTATTGTTGGTACTGTTTCTCTCTCATTTTTTCTGTGGATCATGGAATGGTTGATTCAGCATAGCTGGATTGTACCCTTTAGAACAGAGCATGATTACTTTCTGGCTACCGCTTACGCAGGACTTACATTAGGAATCGGTTTAGGGCTCGTTTTTCGCTACGGAGGGACAACCGGGGGATCGGATATTATAGCTCGAATCGGACAAAAGTGGAAGGGCTGGAGTATGGGTCAGGTCATCTTATTGTTCGATGGCCTCGTTATTGGGACTGCATTTTTTTTTATTCCTAAAGAAAAAATATTGTATACCCTTGTTGCAGTATTTATTACTACCAAAGTAATCGATATTATTATTGAAGGTGCCTATGCCGCACGCTCATTTACCATCATTACCGATCATGCCGAAGAACTCGTCACCATGATTTCTGAACAAACCGACAGAGGAGCAACTATCATCCCTGCAATCGGCGGTTATTCGAAGCAAAATAAAAATGTAGTGTATTGTGTTGTGTATCGCCAAGAAATGAAAAGGCTCAAAGACTTAACCCGTTCCATCGATCCCCATGCGTTTATTATAATAAACGAGGTCCACGATGTTTTGGGCGAAGGCTTTAAGCCGGAATAATTAATAAAACTTTGTTTGAAATGCAATGCAACCTCTGCCTAATCTGCATCCTGTTTGCGGACTGGTATAACCCCATTATCCTTTTTAGCCAGACGCCAGCCTGCAAAGGCCAAAGCTGCGATAATAAAGGAACCTATTGCCAACGTCCACAAGATCGGATTTTGCTGATCAATCACGGGTAAATAGGCTGTTGCTGCTTTTTTCATAAACAACTTGTCCACATGCTGACGCAAGGTTGGCAATATATTAGTGATCTGTTTGTAGTTATCCTGCTCTTGACGAGCTTGACCCGAAACAAAGCCGACGAGAGAATCCAGCTTCTCTACATCTGCCACTTCACGACTAATCAGTAAGCTTGGATGAATGACAGAGATATGCTGTTCGAATTGCAGCACGCTCTTCTGTACCCCCGCTTTTCGCTGCTCCTTGGCCGCTTGTTCCAATTGGTCCATGTCTTCTTGAAGCAATTTGTAATACTGAAGCCACATTGGCTGTGTTGCATGAGTTAGCGCATCTGTCGCCAAACGAATTTTGGCAGCTGTAACTTGACCTTCTTCAGGAGAAAATTTTACCGAGCTAAAAACTTTATTAGCTTGTGTAACTGTTTGTGTTAAAGCGTTCAGTCCTTCAATTGAGGTTATACCCTCATAGCTGATTTGTGGAATCTGATCGCCCAACTGCTGAAGAACTGCTCGTCCACCTGCAAAATCGCCCTGCATCACCTTGTTGTACATATCATCTGCTGTTTGATTCAATAGCCCCACTCTTTGCAGCTGCTCCTGCGTTGGCTTTGGTACTGCCGCTTCACGTGAGCCTTTGCTTGTACTTTGACAGCCTGCAAGCAGCCCAACCCCAAGCAGAACTGCCAAAATGAAGCCAACCTCTTTCCATTGGCTAAAATACCACATCGGACATCCCTCCTACCATCATCGTATGGGGGGATGTCCACATTTAGACCAGTTTTAAGGCTGTCGTTTTTCCAAAATCAAACGTATTTTCATCATCACATATGCCACAATTACACTTACAAAGCTCAGCTCTACTGTAAATGTGGCCACAGCATTCAAATCGTCTTCTAACGACTCAGGCAGCCAAGGGTAAACTCCATAGCCATAGTCCATGTAATCGTTCAGAAATGCCCAAATGGCAACAAGAAATATGGACAGCGGGCGATAAGTATATAATCTCAAATATAAAAGTGCTTCAGCAGCCATACCCAGATGGGAGATAGTAAGCATCCAATCTTGCCAGCTAACCGAATCCCCTTGATAAACCCCTGCCCAAATCATGCTCACAGCCCATATCCCATACTTGAAGGAAGTGATTACGGCGAAAGCTTCGACTATTCCCCGAATCCATTTATATCGGGGTTCTGTACCCCTCAACAGATATGAATCCATAAGCAAAAAACCTATAGCCGCTGTAAAGAATAGACTTGCAGTCGGACTATCCGGTACGAAGGGAAGAAATATAGCTGACATTGTTTCCGCTGTATAAGTCAGCTGCTTCCAATACCATTGATATCCGTATATCGTGCCAAGCAAATTGATCCAGAATAAACTCCAAAGCATGAAGCGGCTTGATAAAAACGCCTTTGAGAAATAAGTCTTTATAGACATGCTCAACAAAAGAGGTTCCTCCCGTATGACTTCTACTGGTTGAAAGCTTCAAAGCAAAAATTGTAAAAGAAAAGCTTCAATTCAAAGCCCGCACGATGAAGCGATGAAGATACATTCGTCTCTTAGCGGTGGCTTTTCTTGCAATATCAGACTTGTTCAGCACGGCTGAAAACTTATAAAGAATGATATTATAAAAAAACCTGACCGATCGTACGGTCAGGTCCATGAATTATTGTGCTTTTTGCTTTCCTAACCATTCAGCCAGCTTATTGATGTCTGCATCGGTTAATCCCTTAGCAATGTTCGCATCATACTGCGTGCCCATATTGCCTTGGCCTTTTTTGATGATGCCCATAATCTCATCTTTACTGTGCTTGTCGCCGACACCCCGTAAAGCTGGGATACCGGAAGATGGCATACCTTTTAACTCGCCGCCATGGCATTGAAGACAAGTTGATTTTTTGTAGATCTCAGCAGCTGGATCATCAGCAGCAACAATTGCTGCAGCTGCAGCAGGCTTCTTGGCTGCACCGCCGCCGCTTTCGCCTTTTCCAGCATGCATTTCTTGCTCGCGTTTAATATGTTCAGGAATAATGTTCTTATCTTTCAATTCATGCTGATAGTGGGACCAGGATACTACCGTCAGGTACGTAACGGCCACTAAGCTTAAGAGCATCAAAGCTGTTGTAATAGGACGTTTGTAAAAACGTCTTTCCTTACCTGTATCGAGGAATGGTGCGAGCATCAATCCACCGAATAAAATACCTGGAACGATAACCGTACCGAATACAACGAATTTATCAGAAGCATAAGGATATTTAAGCAACTGGTACATAAATAAGAAGTACCAGTCAGGCATTGGAATAAACGCTGTATTAGTCGGATCAGCCGGATAGCCAAGCGGAGCAGCTTCGGACATAACCAATACCAATATACCAACTAGACAAACAACAGCAACCATCCACTCTTTTAAAAGAAAGTTAGGTATAAATACTTCCGACTTTCCGGGATAGGCTGAAAAATCCGGTTGAGGCAAACGTGAGGTTTTAGCACGTACGCGGGTATCCCCAACATAAACAATTTTCTCATCAGGCTTATGACCATGTGCCACTATTGATGCACCTCCTTGCTTTCTTTTATAGCGGTCCAGAAATCCCTTGTTTACGAATCATAAAGAAGTGTCCTGCCAACAGGGCAAGCAATGCGCCTGGCAAAAAGAACACGTGCAATGCAAAGAATCTTGTAAGGGTCTGAGCACCTACAACTTCTCCACCTTGAAGGAAAGTCTTAATGTAATCACCCGCATAAGGAACCGAAGCGGCAATTTTGATACCAACTTGCGTTGCGAAATAAGCTTTGTTATCCCAAGGAAGCAGGTAACCTGTGAAGCCTAGTCCCAACATAACAAAGAAAATCAAAACACCAACAACCCAGTTCATTTCACGAGGTGCCTTGTAAGAACCCGTAAAGAACACGCGCAGTGTATGTAAGAACATCATAACGATAACCAAACTCGCTCCCCAGTGATGCATACCGCGCACGATGACGCCAAACGCCACCTTATGCTGAAGGTAGTCAACACTTGCATAAGCATTGATAATGTCCGGAACGTAGTACATTGTCAAAAACATACCGGAGAGAATTTGAATAACCGTAATAAAAAACGTCAATCCGCCGAAACAATAAACAAAAGCGGAAAAATGGTGGGCAGGATTCACGTGTTCAGGAACCTCGTGATCGGCCACATCTCTCCACATTGGCGTGATATCTAGACGTTCATCAATCCAGTTATACATGTTTTTAAACATCAGATTTTACGCCTCCTTATACCCTCTTGTTCGGACCAAGCTGTCCTACGTACACAAATCCGTTTTCTACTTTAAGGTCGTACTGATCCAAAGGCAATGGCGCTACAGCAAGGTTTTTTCCGTCTGCCGTATAATGTGCACCATGACAAGGACAATAGTACTGGTCTTTGTACTCCGGATTTGAATTCCAGTTTACTGTACATCCAAGATGCTTACAGGTTGGATTCAAGGCGAATAAATTGCCTGCCTTATCCTTGGAAATCCAAGCTTCCAGTTCAGGATCACTCTCATACCAGCCGTCTACTTGATGCACTTTAAATTTGAAAGAAGTCGGTACTTCCGTAACCTTCGAAGCCTCGACCACTTTTACCCAAGCCGCTTGCGATTTCGGTTGAAGGACCGGATCAATAGCAAAGCGAAGCATAGGAACAATCATTCCAGCGCCCATGAATGCTCCTGCTCCCCCTAGGGTATAAGAAAGAAACTGTCTGCGGGACATCTCGCGACGTTTAACAGGCTTTTCCCCTTGATGCTGCGCATCATGATTATTGTGCTCACTCATTCTCGTTCTACCCCCTTTTGCAACATATATCACGTCGTTCGACATAACTTTACAACACATACTAGGACATTACTAATAATAGCTTACGAGTTAGGGTGCGTCAAGAATATAGCCTTCTCTTTAAAGGCTTCAAAGCTTGTCCCAACCGTAACTTTTAACGAAATTGTCACATATGCCTCTTCGGATTAATTAGTTTGTCCTGTACATAGAATTAGCAAATATGCCACTGAACATACACACATCACAAACTATCCCTTTATCAGCTCTTAGACACACATTCTGTATCAACTGTCAATCTTATTTGACCATAATTGCTGAAGCTTATTAGAGATTTGTTCCTTAACACTATGCTGTGAATCATTTAGCTTCTCTTTTGGGAGGGTAAAGAACAGATCAGCTTGCGCATTCATAAATAACGGTTCAAATTCCGATTTTGCGCTAATGATCACAATATATTTAAATCCATTTTCCCTTAAATTTTTACACACAAGCCTTAGCATAGTTCCCGTTTCTTCACCTAATACAAAATGATAGGCAGGATAAGTTAAAACCCTTCCCTTGTAAGGTATTTCAAAGCAATCCAAAGCGTCCCTTAGCTCTTCAAGCGCCTGTACAGCCTCCCAAGGCTGCTCCGCCCCAGTTAACCCGGTAACTGGCAATAAACATGTATCCACGTAAGGACGCAGTTCCTCCCAACTATTTTGGGAAACATCACTAAACTTCATTTTATCCTCCTTATAGTTCCGCTGTAGCGAAACTTCCTTCATAAGCATATTCTTAGTAGTTTGCTACAAACACTTTAACACATAAAAAAAGACATATGAACCAGCTTCATATGCCTTTCATTAAAATGTCACAACCTAAGGCCCAAGAGCATCCAGTTATTTTCCATGAGCGTAGAGCGATTTCAGTTCTGTGGTGAGGGCTAGAAAAGTGACTTCATCTCCCTTGGCCAAAGCCAAATCAATCTCTTTGTACAAATACTGCTCCTTATGTTTGCGTATAGATTCATCAAGCACCATTTCGGCAAACAAGCTCAGCATCATATCATTGGAAACATTCATTTTGCCCATAGAATCTACCTCCAGCTGGGTCGTGCTCAAAATAGTTTATTGCCAGGGTTCACTTGATGCCGGTATTCGCTGCCTTTTACACAATAGCTTTCCATAGTACGCTGCATTCGTTGCAAGTCGGCTTCAATCAATTCGCGTATAACCTTTGCAGGAGAACCCAGTGAAAGAGTATGGGAAGGAAGCTGCTTATTCTCCGTAACGAGAGACCCTGCCCCTACTAAAGCATATTCACCAATATCTGCTCCGTTAAGTACAATAGCCCCCATACCGATTAATGTGCCTTTACCTATACGGCATCCATGGATTATAGCACCATGTCCAACCGATACTTCCTCCCCTACAATAAGAGGTTGATCCAAATTTACATGTCCGATACAGCCATCCTGGATATTACTTCTTCGCCCAATACGAATTGGAGCCAAGTCGCCGCGAAGTACTGTGTTATACCATATACTCGCTTCCTCTTCAATAATTACATCTCCGATGATTTGAACACCTGGCGCAATAAAAACAGTGGGATGTATTTGCGGCATTACTCCGTTATAGCTGTGCAGCATTAGGTTCTCACTCCTATTTCATTAGTTGGTGGAGTGATTTTAGCAATCCTATTAACGATTGTCAAATGGCAATACAATAAGATCTTCCTCTGGTACATAGATCCCCTGAATAATACGTCCGCCTATTTTAGTTAACTGCACGACGGTACCTTTATCCTCATGCTGTCCAATGCGGATTAACCCCAAATGCATCATCATTTGCAATATCCGCTGTTCAATAATGGAATCAGGGTTATCGTAATAAAAGGGACGGATCAATGGGACCAGCGCTGCTTTGACAGATTCGACCGTAGCCCATGTTTTCGTGAGCTTTTCCACCCATTGAGCTAGAGACTGAAGATTCGGAATGGCTCCTTTATACAACCTTAACCAGAAGCGGTACACTTGAAGCAGATCTTCCTTATGTGAATTGGCAATCCTGTCTCTTCCCTTCTCACTCAATGCCAGAACTTGATTATGCTCTGTAATGAGCTCTTGAAAGTAACAGTAATCATAAATAAACGAAAAGCGGTTTGGATATTCCTTAAACATACGTCCATAGCCAAAACGCCACGCTGTCTTGCCAACCAGCTCTTCTTTTACGGAGAGTCGGTCCAGAACCTGCTGCAAATATCGCTTATACATGAAGTTTTCTGCCGTCAATACCGTCTCCTGCTGCCCAACAAAGTGAAGAAAGTGATAGATGTCTTCAATAATCAGCTTTTGCTCGTCCCGATATACGCTGGGTTCATCCGATAAATCAAGCTGTTGCTGCAGCTGCTTGCCTAAAGCATCACCAAACCTTTTCTTTAAATCGGCAGGCACCTGGAACAAATATCGGGTATCCCGCGAATATCCGTTAAATAACCACCCCCGCTGTTTGAAACGGGTAATCATATCTCTCGGATTCCAGCCATCATCCTCTTCTTTAACGAACCGGCTTTGTTGAACACGAGCGATAAGCTCTTCCAGACTGAATGAACCTCTTTTATCAAATATAAGAGAGTTCAAAAAACGAATGTCTTCTATTGATAGTTCAATGACCTGCCGCTCAAACACCTCTCTGCGAGTTACTGTAGATAGGATTGATTGGATCAGCTCATTTTTGGAGTGGCCGTTGCATTCACAATTGTACGTTGTGGCAATTCGGCCCAAGTCGTGAATATCCGCATAGCTCAACATATCCGCTAAATTCATGGCACTATACCTCCCGTACACGCTTAGTACCATTATTGGAAGTTGTGCTGAATTTAAACACAGTTCGCAAAACTTTTCTAAAAAAGAGAAAGCTTCGCTTACCCTGAATCGCAAAAAAAGCCCCTCTGGGCTTTTCCTTAACTTATACAATTACAGATCGTTCAAATGAGCCGTACAATTTAACAACAAACAATTCCACATGGATATATCGCGCTTAATCACAGTCAAGGAGGTATTACTTAAATGCGATTCAACCGGTTTCCCCATTAAATGTTCTAGTACAGGGGCAATGTAACCGCCATGACTAACAATCAGCACTTTCTTGCCTCGATGCTCCGCTTCAAGATCTTGCAAAAAGGAGAACCACCTTGCGAGTAAATCTTCATCGCTTTCCATACCAAGATCAAGCTCTCTCCAGCCTTCACCCCAGCGATTTAGCCTGTCATCCAGCGTCGTACCTTCCAATTGACCGAAATGTCGTTCTCTTAATCTGGAATCCAATCCCCATATAGGAGTACCTGTCTTGTCTGAAATAGTTTGCGCCGTTTGTTTAGCTCGAATTAAATCACTGGACATAATTCCGTCCCATGTCTCCGATTTTAATCGTTCACCCAGCCGCTCGGCTTGCAGCCGTCCAACCTCTGCTAAATCCGTGTCCATTTGCCCCTGCATTCGGCCAACCAAATTCCATTCTGTTGTACCATGCCGTATTAATCCTATAGTAATCATGAAGTCTGCGCTCGCTTCCCGACCTTGAGATAAAAAGCCTCCTGATTAGGAGGCTTCCTTGCTATGACCTTGTCCTGGACAACCAATTTAATACAAGCAATGTAGATGTCAACCCAAGTAAAGACAAGAACAGCATGTAATCCTGATAAGTATGAATCGGTCCAACCTGATACATAAACGGCTCATTGAAGCCCTTGAGACTGGCTACTGCGGATGGCATCGTATGCACATTCATTGATTCCGTTTTACTGGAGGCAATTACAACCGGATCTCCAATCCTTCCAAAAACGGATGAATTCGTATTCGCTGCAACTTCCCCAGCTGTTGGCTGGTGAGTAATGGAGTAAATAAATGAAAAGATAAACAAGGCAAGGCAGAATGCTATCGCAGCTGTAATGTTTCTGCGAAGTTTAAATGAGATAGCATATAAACGATCTGCAACGGGAACTCTCCATCCTTCGTCCTCATAAATCCGGTTCATTACACTTCGCGATATCGGCGTTGATTGATCCGAATATTCATCTGCTGACGCGGCTGATTTGATTAATTCCGTGCTTTCCAGCCAAATTTCGAATTCAGCCTGACAGCTGTCGCAATGCTTAATATGCTCATCAACTCGTTGTCTCTTTAAATCATGCTCTGGCAGGTCCCAGTAGACGCCGAATAATTCCTGTATATCATCACATTTCATCATCGATTCATCCCTTCATACTCCTCAAAAATCGGATCAAGAAAGTATGGTTCCAACTGGAGCTTTACGCTAGCTCTCGCCCTGAACAATAAGGATTTAACCGAACTCACGGTTTGCCCAAGGATATTCGCAATTTCCTGGTAGTCCAGCTGGTCATATTCACGCAGGATGAGGGCAGACCGTTGCTTTTCAGGAAGATTATTTATTGCATCGCGAACCATCGAAACTTTCTCATTGCGCAGCGCACTCATCTCAGGCATAGCATCCAATCCCGCATGAGGCTCATGACCGCTTTGATCCAAAGATACATTGTTGCTTTTATTTTTACGCAATTCGCTCAAAACCGTATTTCTGGCAATTGTATACAACCATGTTGAAAAAGTCGCTTCTACTTCACGAAAGGAGTGCAAGCTGCGGTAAGCTTTATAGAACGTCTCATTACATAAATCCTCAGCATGAGACTCCATCTTTGCGCTCTTTAACATGTGATAAATAAAAGCCAATATTTTACGTTCATAGCGACGCATCAAATCATCATATAATTGGACGTTACCATCTTTGATCTCTCTGATCAACTGGGAATCGGTCATTTACTACGACCCTCCTTGTGATTCCTAGCTTACTCCCAGTGATTCTAACAAGTTTTACCGGATGGGAGTAAAAAAGTTGCGCTTATTTTTAAAATATTTTAATAATATTTATTCCATAGATAATATCATTCGGTAAAAACGGCATAATTCCTGCCTAATCGACATCTTTCAGAGTAATTTCCAAAAAAAGGTGTATATTCCTACTACAATTAGTGTACGAGACTAGAAGGAATAAGAGAACTTTTATTCGAAAACGCATCTTGGAAGATATATGGCCTCCCTGGCAGTAAATGACTCGAACAGCCGAGGTAAAATGCAAACAAAAAAAAACCACCTTATATTAAGGTGGCTGCACAGAGTGCACATGATTCGGATAGGAGTGGAGAGAAACCATACTGTACTTTTATTATATGTATACGTTTTCAAAATGTCAATGGTTTTTTTGAAAACGCTTTATTTTTATTAAAAAAACAAAAGAATTACACGTGAACCGTGTAATTCTCCTGCTTTAATAGCTCTAATGCTCTGTCCATATGACACTCATCCCGGAACGATAATCTTAAAACTCCAGGTGTATCTTCCCGGCTTTCGATAATATGAATATTGCTCAAATTAATCCTTTGGTTACCGAGGAGCATTGTAATCTGTCCGATAATCCCCGGGTGATCCGGAACATCCACATAAATTTCGAATACCGAGGTTAATACCCCTTTACGACGCTCCGGCAAGCTGCTGCGGAATTCACCCGCCTTCTGAAACTGCGCTTCAATCCCGCTTCCATCCTCATCCTGCAGCAGCTTAATGAATTGAGCGACCTCCTGATTCCAATCGGCAAGCAGTTTAAGCATAACATCCTTATTGTTGATTAGAATATCACGCCACATGATAGGATCGCCAGAAGCAATACGGGTTATATCCCTGAATCCGCCGGCAGCCAAATCTTGATACAAATGATTGTTTTCGTTATAGGCGGCGATTTGATTAACAAGAGCAACAGCAATAATATGCGGTAGATGGCTAATAGCCCCCACCACTTCATCATGCAAAACTGCATCGACTTTAATTAGAATCGCTCGTGTCCATTCAAGCAGCTCCGCTAAACGTCGGTAGCTTTCTTCCGGCACGGCTGTACTCGGTGTAAGTACGTAGAATGCATTTTCAAACAGGTGGGAGGTTGCTGCTTCCACACCTGATTTTTCTTTGCCTGCCATCGGGTGCCCACCGATAAAATACACATTGTCAAGCTCCAGCTTGGCTGCACTGGCTGCCACAGAGGCTTTCGTACTGCCCACATCCGATATGATGCACCCAGGTTTTAAATCCATTTTGGACAGTTTAATTAAATACTCATCTAATATGCCTACAGGGCCACACAAAAAAATAAAATCTGCATCGGCCGCCGCTTCCTCCATCGAGGTAGTGGCTTGATCGACAACCTGGCGTTTTAAATATCTGTCCACGGATTGCGGATTATTGGAGTGGCCGACGACGGTTATCCCCGGCTTTCCCTTAAAGCAGAGCGCCAGAGAACCACCTATCAAACCAACGCCGAAAATAGCGATTTTTGTCATGAATAGGTTCCTTCTATCGTGTAATAATCCGTAAAAAACAACGGACTTATCGAACTATGCTTCTACCGTTACTTCATTCAGCGCAAGCTCAAGTGCACCGATGAACTTCTCATTCTGTTCTTGGCTCCCAACCGTAACTCTGATCATCGTCGGCAGCTTCCATGAAGGATCGTGGCGCACAATTAAACCTTTGCGAAGCAAGGAATCAAATACTTGTCCACCAGGCCGTTCAACATTGACCATCATGAAGTTGCCATGGGCTGGATAATAGCTCAGTTTCAAGCGATCGAACTGTGCGGATAAGTATACAATCCCTTTTGCATTAGCCTCGCGGCAATCTGTAATAAACTGCTCGTCCTTTAATGCGGCAAGCGCTGCTTTCTGAGCAAATCCAGTCGTGTTAAACGGCTCCCGCACTTGATTTACAGAGCGAATCACATCCGCATGTGCTATTCCATAACCGATTCGTAATGAGGCCAAACCGTAAATTTTTGAGAAAGTCCGAAGAATAATGACATTTTTATATTGATTCACCAAGCCAATACTGTCGGGGTAATTTCCACTCACATTATACTCGGCATACGCCTCATCCAACACAACTAAAACATGCGCAGGCACCTTTTTCAGAAAATCAGCGACTTCCTGATCCGTATTCATCGTGCCTGTCGGATTATTAGGATTGCACAGCCAGAGAATTTTGGTTTTCTCTGTAATTGCATCGAGCATCGCTTCAAGGTCATGGGTTCCATCCTTTAAAGGCACTTCAATACAAATTGCACCTTCAACTTCGGCATTGTGCTTATATTGCGGGAAGGTTGTGGTTGCCATTATGGTTTCATCGCCAGGTTCAAGGTAAGCCCGAGCCAGCATCAAGATGATTTCATCCGAGCCCGCTCCAAAAATAACTTGATTGGTTTGAACCTTGAAATATTCAGCAACCGCCGCTGTTAATTCTACGGCACCGCCGTCTGGATAAATGCTGGATTGATCAACATGAGCAATAATCGCTTCTTTGGCTTTAGGAGAACAGCCGAATGGATTTTCATTCGATGCTAATTTAATGACTTCAGTTAGTCCAAGCTCACGCTTTACTTCTTCCATCGGTTTGCCTGGCTTATACACCGGCAGGTGGACAATATTTTTCTTTGGCTGCACGCAGGTCACCCCATTCAAATAGTTGGAACATCCATGTTATCGGTTACTTTATAAAAAATGCCACAAATTTATGTAAGGCGTAAACACTATTTTAACTTATCTAAATCATAGTTACCAGTCTGTTTCATTATTTTTATTAGCAACGGTCACGCAATTAAACCAACTATACCATTTAATGGTATTAATGATTGGCTTCCTATGATATCCTTTAGGATGAAAATAACTCGAATAAACTTCAACTGAAAGGAAACTGCTGTGCAATTATGGTACTTAAGAAATTAATCCGGTCAAAAATCTTCCTTATACTCGCCATCTCCGTAATTATTAAGCTGACGGCAGTGCTCACAATGAATTCAGTCACTAAACAGGCAAGTTATAATTATACGGCAAGTCAGGTAGTTGATCTGTTTTTCCAATCGGCTATAGCTGGAGATTTCAATCAAATGGTTTTCGTATCTGTTGACCCTTGTATCGAAAGTAACAGAGAAAGAATCCAAATGTTTCGCGACTCTTATTTACCTACAGATCCAATAACTGCTTATACTATAATTAATACAACAACTATTAACTCCGAAACAGAGGAATATACAATAAGAATATCGACAAAATCAGGAACTATCCCTGGTGATCTGCCTTATAGAATTATTCGAATCAATAACGAATGGAAATTACTTTATGAGCGCTTTTCGATCAATGGTATTCTCAATTCTCCTGATTATGGCAAAGTTTCACGAATGACCGGTTGCGAAGCAAGAACCCGTGTTATGGGTACAATAATTCAAAAAATCAAAGCTTTTTTCTGAAATATTAGAAACAGCCCCCTCCACTAAGCAACGAATTGTTTAATAAGGGGGTTGTTTAGTTATGAATTTATTGAATAAGATTGCGTACGAACTCATCGATTTTTGAAAGTGCTTGTGGCCGTGTTGCCTCTTTCTCAAATAAAGTAAGCACATCTTCAACCTGACGTACAAGAGCGCTTCCTACAACTATGCCGTCGCATACTTTTGCAAACCTGGCAAACTGCTCATTAGTAGAAATTCCGAAGCCTACTGCAATCGGTAATGTTGTAGACTGCTTAACCGTATCGAGAAATTCATCAATACCGCTGTGGAATTGTGTTCTCGTACCTGTTACCCCGAGTGACGACACGCAATATACAAACCCGGATGCACGGGACACAATTCGTTTAATACGCTCGTTCGACGTTGGGGCCACAAGAGGAATCAAATGAATCCCATTCTGCTCAGCTAGTGTACGCATTTCCGCGTCTTCTTCCATAGGCAGATCAGGAATGATCATTCCGCTAATATCGCTCTCCTGCAGCAAGCCAAAGATTGTATCGAGCCCGAGCTGGAGCACTGGATTGTAGTAAGTAAAAAGAATGAAAGGAAGCTCGCAGCCCTCGCTTCTGGCTTGGCGTGCAGCTTCAATACAATCCCTGATTGAGATTTGGTTATTCTTCAATGCGCGTCCAGAGGAGCGCTGAATGACAGGTCCATCGGCCAGCGGATCAGAGTAAGGAACTCCTAGCTCGACCATGGTAGCTCCGGACTGCTCCAGCTGCTTAATAATATCGATGGAGGTCCGTAAATCCGGATCGCCAATCGTCAGAAAAGGAATAAATGCCGGCTTGTTCTGACCTTTAAGTTCGGCAAATGCCTTATCAATGCGATTCATTCGGCGTACCTCCCAAGTATTTCATAATCGCTTCCACGTCTTTATCTCCACGTCCAGATAAGCTGACAACAATGATTTCATCCTTGGCCATGGTCGGAGCTACCTTCATCACCTGAGCAATTGCATGAGCGCTTTCCAATGCAGGAATAATGCCTTCTGTTCGGCTTAGAAGCTGCAAAGCCTCCAGTGCCTCCTTATCCGTAATCGGGAAATATTCCGCACGGTTGGAATCCTTTAAATAAGCATGCTCAGGTCCAATACCGGGATAATCAAGACCAGCCGATATAGAATGCGCCTCTTGCACTTGTCCGTAAGTATCCTGCAGCAGGTAGCTCATAGAGCCTTGGAATACACCATGACTGCCTTTAGTCATTGTAGCAGCATGCTCATTCGTGTCGATCCCTCTGCCGGCGGCTTCCGCACCAATCAGACGCACCCCTTCATCACTTACGAATGGATAGAAGATCCCAATAGCGTTGCTTCCTCCACCGACTGCGGCAATAACAGCATCCGGCAGCTTGCCTTCCTGCTCAAGTATTTGTCTGCGGGATTCATCACCGATAATACGTTGGAAATCACGCACCATCATCGGATATGGATGCGGCCCTGTAGCAGAACCAAGAATATAGAACGTGTCCTCGACGTTACTAACCCAGTAACGCAAGGTTTCGTTGCAAGCATCCTTTAGCGTTTTCGTTCCCGAAACGACAGGAACTACTTCCGTTCCAAGCAGATTCATGCGGAATACATTAAGCTGCTGGCGCTTCATATCTTCCTCACCCATGAATACCTTGCACTCGTAACCAAGCAGCGCGGCTACAGTTGCTGTTGCCACACCATGCTGGCCCGCACCAGTCTCGGCTATCAGCTTCTTTTTACCCATCGATTTAGCTAGCAAGCCTTGCCCCAGAGCATTGTTAATTTTGTGTGCGCCCGTATGGTTTAAATCTTCCCGCTTTAAATAAACTTTGGCTCCACCTAAATGTGCCGTTAAACGCTCTGCATAAAACAATGAGGTAGGTCTACCAGAATAACGGTGAAGCAAATAGTTCAGCTCTTGTTGAAATTTATCTTCTTTGACGTACTTTTTATATGCAGCTTCCAATTCAATCAGAGCACTCATTAAGGTTTCTGGAACATAGCGTCCGCCAAACTTCCCAAACCGCCCTTGTTCATCAGGTACGTTATACACGATGCTTCACCCTTTCTACAAAGCTGATTATCTTATTCACATCTTTCATTCCGTCTGTTTCCACGCCACTGGACACATCGACCCCATCCGGGGAAAACCCATCTATCAGCGAGGTTACATTATCCGCTTGCAGGCCTCCAGCTACAAGAAGAGGAATACCTGCATCCCTGCACCACGCCTGATAGGGAGGGATGGAGTCCCAAGCAAACGTCTTACCGGAACCGCCACCATATACGGGATCGAATGTATCTAGCAATATTCCGTCAACAGTATCCTTGTAAGGATTCAGCAAAGCCGCAACAGCAGCGTCTGCATTTCCATGTCCAACTGAATCATCGCTCAGAGTAGATTCTGATGCAGGTTTTTTATCCATCGGCTGCAGCTGCGCTTGAGTTACCGATACGACTTTCCACACCTGCACACCAGGAAAAGAATTCTTCACCTTACTGCAGTATTCGGGACTTTCTTGCCCATGCAGCTGAATCACATCAAGCGGCGCTTCCGCCATTATACTCGCAAGCTCTTCTGAATCGGGATTGACAAATACTCCAACGGTTAGCGGAACCTGCTCTCCGGACAAACGCTGGTCAGAAACTACCTTAATCATCTCTCCTGCCTGCTGAGCCGTAACCTGACGTTTGCTTTTGGCAAATAGAAAGCCGATATAATCAATAGGTAAATGCAGAATAGCCTTCACCATATCCGGCTGCTGGAGCCCACATATTTTCACAGTGCTCATGCCCCACTCACAGCTCCTTTACTACCGGAAGCCCCATCAGATCATGTACAGCTTGCTCTACAACAGGCTGGCGCATGAAATGCTCGCCGATTAGAACAGCTTCAGCTCCAATAGATTGTAAGTATGCAATCTCCGAAGGCTGAGATATCCCGCTTTCGCTAACAACCGTAACTCCTTTAGGCATATGTGCAATAAGCTCTTCGGTCGTTTTTAAATCAGTAACGAAGGTTTTTAAATTGCGGTTGTTGATTCCAATTAATGTAGGAGCGTCTAATTCCAATACTCGATCAAGCTCTTCTTTATCATGAACCTCGATCAGCACATCTAATCCAATCCTTTTGGCTGTCGCTGAAAATTCCTTCATCTGTGAAGTGGTCAAAATAGCAGCGATCAGCAGAATCGCATCAGCCCCAATTAAACGTGCTTCATAAATTTGATGCAGATCAATCGTGAAGTCCTTGCGCAGAATCGGGACTCCCACCGAGCGCCTAACCAGACTCAAATAATCATTAGAGCCCTGAAAATAATCCACATCGGTCAGCACAGAAATACAGTCCGTTCCTGCAGCTTCATAAGCTTGAGCCAAGCTTACGGGGTCAAAATCGGCACGAATCAAGCCTTTGGACGGCGATGCCTTCTTCACCTCGGCAATGAGTCCCATAGAACGATTGCGTCCCTTGGACAATAAAGCCTTCTCAAATCCCAGGCAGGCAGGCAAGGAAGCAATACCTTGTTCCATTTCCGACAAGCTGATCCTGCTTTTCAATGCCGCAACCTCTTGCTGCTTGGTAGCTACTATTTTATCTAGAAACATGGTTGATTTCTCCCGTACATTGGACTAGTTGTTGCAGCTTGGCAGCGGCTTGCCCTGAATCAATTACATGAGCCGCATATTTAACACCCTCCTGAAGAGTGGCGCATTTACCTGTTACATAGAAGCAGGCTCCGGCGTTCGCAAGAACAATATCACGGCATGCCCCTGACTCGCCGCGAAAAATATTACGAATGATTTCTGCATTAACAGCAGGGCCGCCCCCGACCACTTCCTTCATATCATAAGAACGTAAACCAAGTAAATCAGGAGTTACGTCATACGTGGTAATATCACCGTTCTTTAGCTCTGTTACCTGTGTCGCATCGGAAATACTGATTTCATCTAATCCATCATAGCTCGCCACAACAAGCGATCTTTTCACATTCAACGCTTGCATAACATGAGCAATTGTTTCCGTCTTGCCGCGGTCGAAAATCCCAAGCACTTGGCGATCAGCGCCTGCAGGATTGGTCAATGGACCCAACAGGTTAAATACTGTGCGGATACCAAGCTCTCGACGGGGGGCAGCTGCATGCTTCATCGATTGATGATACAACTGCGCAAACATAAAGCAGATTCCCACTTGCTCCAAACATTGTGCTGCCTGCTGATTGTCTAGTGTAATATTAACACCCAAAGCCTCCAGTACATCAGCACTGCCGCTTTTACTCGACATCGCACGGTTGCCATGCTTGGCCACACGTATTCCCCCTGCAGCTGCCACAATTGCTGCTGTTGTGGAAATATTGAACGTGTCTGCCCCATCTCCACCTGTACCGCATGTATCTAACAGATCAGACTGCTCTGTTTGTACCCGATTCGCTTTGGCGCGCATAGCTTCGGCGAAGCCGGTAATTTCCTCGATTGTTTCGCCCTTCATTCTCAGAACGGTTAGAAACCCTCCGATCTGAGCAGGAGTGGCCAAGCCATCCATAATACCGGACATCACTTCATTAGCTTCAGCACGAGTTAAATGCTGGGTTAAAATTACTTTTTGAATCGCCTGCTGTATCGTTAGCTTATTGTCCATTTCTAACTGCCTCCCCCATACATATACTAATCACATACATATACCAAGCAGCCTTCAATACTTTAAGAGTTTGTTTAAAGAGTCATTGTTGACCATTCAAACGGATACTTGAAGCCAGAAGTGACTGTTAAAGCTTATATAGCAGTTCAATTATTCGTAATAATCGTGATTGATAACGGAATGTGCATACGATTTTTTAGCGAACACAGCCTCAGCAATGCGGATTGATTTAAGCATTCCCTTTGCTTTGTTGACTGTTTCCTCGTATTCATTCTCAGGAATGGAATCCCATACTATCCCGGCACCAGCCTGAACATAGGCTTTTCCATTTTTGAAAATGATAGTGCGGATCGTAATGCAAGTGTCCATGTTTCCGGAAAAGCCCAAGTAACCAATTGCACCGCCGTACGCACCACGGAATTCATTTTCCAGTTCAGCAATAATCTGCATCGCTCTCAGCTTGGGTGCTCCGGATACGGTTCCCGCAGGCAAGCAAGAGATAAAAGCATCGAAGAAATCTTTGTCTTTGGCGATCTTTCCTGTCACATTGGAGACAATATGCATTACGTGGGAATATCGTTCGACCTGCATAAATGTATCACAATGCACGGTTCCGAATTCAGAAACACGGCCGATATCATTACGACCCAAATCAACGAGCATTAAATGCTCTGCGCGCTCTTTCTCATCAGCCAACAACTCACGCTCGTAAGCCTCATCCTGTTCAGGAGTTTTCCCGCGAGGTCTAGTTCCGGCAATCGGCCGTGTGTCCACTTTCTCATCCTCCACACGTACCAGCAGCTCGGGAGAAGTACCTACAATCACCTCGTCATCCATTTTTAAGCAGTACATGTAGGGTGATGGATTTAGAGTTCGCAAAATACGGTACACATGAAGTGGAGAAACATCTGTCTTAATCTCGAAGCGCTGTGACAGCACAACTTGAAAAATATCGCCTGCACGAATATATTCCTTCGCTTTTTCCACATTGCCGATGTACTGTTCCTTCGTCATATTGGATTGGATCTCGCCCAGCTCTACCTCATCCGGTATAGCCTGCTGGGACATTGAAAGACCAGGAAGCGGACGTTTCAAGCGTTCTATCGTATCATTGATTTTGGTGCATGTTGCTTCATAAGCCGCCAATATATCTGCGTCTGTTCCATGCTGAGGTACATGCACATTAGCAATAACTTTGAGCTGCTGTTTGAAGTGATCAAAAACAATGACCTGGTCGCAAAACATAAATTGAATATCATTCATCTGTAAATCATCAACTCGATGCGCCGGCAGCTTTTCATAATATTGAAGTAGATCGTAACCGAAGAATCCTACTGCGCCGCCAGTAAATCTCGGCAAATCAGGCAACGATGGGCTTGAATAAGTACGTAAGCATCCTTTTAGTACTTCAATCGGTTTTTGCTGTGTTTGTGTCTTTCCGTCCTGTCTCTCGATTGTAGTCACACCGTCTTTGGCAGTAATCATCAGGAACGGGTCTGTACCAATAAAAGAATAACGAGCCCATTTAAGTCCACCCTCTACGCTTTCTAACAAAAACGCCCGCTTCTCCTGATAAAAATGCTGAAATACCCGGATCGGAGTTTCAGTATCAGCCATTATCGACCGTACCACGGGAATTAAATTGTACTGCTTTGACAGCCTAATGACTTCCTTAGCTTCCGGTGTGTACATGTTCATTCTCTCCTCTCGTCTGGCCCCCACCCAAACCCTCCCCGCCGGGAGGGCTCCGAGGGCTGCCGCCCTCTGGACACCCGCAGGTGCACCTGAGTTATGTTAGTTGGGGGATCGCTATCCTTTTGCCCCCACCCAAACCCTCCCCGCCGGGAGGGCTCCGAGGGCCGCCGCCCTCTGGACACCCGCTGGTGCACCTGANCTGGTGCACCTGAGTTATGTTAGATGAGGGATCGCTTTCGTCCTTATGGACACGCTTTACGTCTGATCTCCCGCCTGTAGGAACGCTTTCGTCCCTGCGGGACACGCTTAACTTTGAACTTTCACCCATACTTCGGCTGAATCTTGCCATTCCCCAACACATGTAAGCGTGGAGTGGCTCGCTTCGCGTAGCTGAAGCAGCCTCGACTAACGCGCTCCCACCACCATACTCCCATCGAAGCACAGAAGCAGCTCCCTCCCCAACTGAGCGGGTGTCCAGAGGGCAGAGCCCTTGGGGCCCTCCCGGCGGGGAGGGTTTGGGTGGGGGCAAAACAAAATAAAAAAACCTCTACGTCAAAGTAGAGGTGGTTTCGCAGATGATCATCACCGTACCGCAGCTCCCATTGCCCAAAAAAAGCAATAAAAAATAAAAGTGCTGGAACAACCCAACTGTGGGCATGCACGGGAATTGGTGTTACACTCGGCTCATCTCTGCTCAACTGTCTTGCTCACTCTACTCTACTCAACTGATCTTGCAACTCACTACTATAACTATACTATTGCGTTTATGGTTTTGTCAATTTCGATAAATCCGGACGTAAACGCATTGCTTCTTTCAAGTAAACATGCACAATTTCATCCTGCTTTTTCTCTGTGTTAGTCATCACCATCAAACGGATGCACAAAGGCAGGCTGCCAGCAACCGGCACTTCCAACGAACACATCAATGGAACCAGTTCCCAACCAGCCATAGCACGAATGGAACGCGCTGGAAAAGTTGCCGTTAAGTCTGTCGTAACCGTAACAAACACACTGGCAATTTCTTCAGGAATAATGCTGTTTTCTGCAATGATATGATTAAGCAATTCGGTCGTTGCAGTTAAAATCTCTTTCTCATCATTATGCTCTACGGTTGTTGCACCGCGAATTCCCCGAACATACATGTACTAGACCTCCTGTTTCAGTTGCTCCACGACTTCTCTCACCCATGCCGCGGATACATTTTTGTTAATTTCTACTTTACCAATTTCAGTAGGAATAATGAATGTCATATTGCCTTCACTGAACTTCTTATCGTGCATCATAGCGTTCATTATCGCATCCGTATCCAAATGTGCCGGAACACTTATTGGCAAACCGAAAGCTTGCAGAATACGTTTGGTTACCGTATAAATATGCTCAGGATGACCAAGTCGGATAGCCAGTTTAGCCGCCCCTACCATTCCAATGGAAATGGCCTCGCCATGAAGAAGCTTGTTATACCCGCCTACCGCTTCCAAAGCATGTCCAATTGTGTGGCCCAGATTAAGAATAGCCCGAAGATCATTCTCTTTTTCATCTTGGGAAACCACAATTGATTTTACCTTGCATCCAAAATACAGCCCATACTGCAAAGCGGTCTGATCCAGGGATACAAGCTTGTCGGCATTTTCCTCCAACCAAGCCGTAAACTCCGCATCCCAGATCAAGCCATGCTTGATCATCTCAGATAAGCCGGCCCGAACTTCACGGTCAGGCAAAGTCTGAAGTGTCGCCGTATCGTATAACACCAACTCCGGTTGGTGAAATGCGCCGATAATGTTTTTGGCAAGAGGATGATTCACTGCTACCTTACCGCCAACACTGCTGTCATGCGCCAAGATTGTAGTTGGAATTTGTACGAAGCGGATGCCCCTCATGTAGCTGGCTGCCACAAAGCCTGCAAGATCGCCTACTACTCCTCCGCCTAATGCAACGACTGTCGATTTACGGTCAAGTCCTGCTTGGAGCGCAGCTGACACTACATCCTCCAATACACTAAGCGATTTGGACTGCTCTCCCGCAGAAACCGTGTAAGAAGTGGTCGTATAGCCTGCTTCCTGCAATCTGCTTACAACATCGCCTAGATGATGCTCAGCAACATGCGAATCCGTTACGATGAGGAGAGGCGAACCTTTCCCAATTCCATGCTTGGCGAAAAGTTCGCCGATTTGCTGCAAGATGCCTTCCCCTATGTAAATTGGGTACGAACGCTCACCTAAGTCAACTGTTAGTTCTTTCATCCGTATCAGCACCCCCTACCGTCCGAATTAATAATTTTTAATTTGTTCCAAATAGCTGTTATAGTTACTCCGAATCTCTTCCAATGAATCTCCGCCAAACTTCTCGAGAAATGCGTTAGCTACTTCCCATGCTACAATATTCTCCAGGATTACGCCTGCTGCAGGCACAGCACAAGTATCTGAACGTTCAACCTGTGCAGTAAACGCTTCTTTCGAATCTATGTCAACGCTTTGCAGCGCTTTGTAAAGCGTTGAGATCGGCTTCATAACGCCGCGCACAACAATCGGCTCACCAGTGGTCATGCCGCCCTCAAACCCGCCTGCACGGTTGGATGCACGATAAAAACCGCGGCCTTCTTCATACATGATCTCATCATGCACTTTAGAGCCTCTAAGCTTCGCAGCTTCAAATCCAATACCGATTTCGCAGCCTTTAAACGCTTGAATCGACAACACAGCTTGTGCAATACGACCATCCAATTTGCGATCCCATTGTACGTGGCTGCCTAGTCCAGTTGGAACACCTTCAATAATACACTCCACGATACCACCCAGAGTGTCGCCTTCTTCTTTAGCAGCATCGATTGCAGCGATCATTTTGACTTCTGCATTCTTGTCAACCACCCGTACCTCTGATTCCTCGGTAATGCTGATCAGCTCATCAATCGGAAGTTCTTGTCTTTCTACTTCCACCTCACCTATACGGATTACTTGTCCTGCAACTTTTATACCAAAAGCTGCTAATAATTGACGCGCTACCGCACCTGTTGCTACACGCATAGTAGTTTCTCTCGCGCTGGAGCGTTCCAGGATATTGCGTAAATCCTTCTGGTTATACTTCAAGCCGCCATTCAAATCCGCATGACCCGGACGTGGACGGTTAACTCTCCGCTTTGTTTCGTCATTGCCCTCGATAGGCTCAATATTCATTACAGAAGTCCAATGCTTCCAGTCATTGTTCTCAACAACCAAAGCAATCGGCGCGCCTGTTGTTTTGCCGTGTCTGACGCCACCTACGATGTTGGCGGTATCCTTCTCAATTTGCATACGACGTCCACGACCGTAGCCTTTTTGACGGCGCCCTAATTGAAAGTTAATTTCCTCAAAATCAATGGTTACATTGCTCGGAAACCCTTCAATGATCCCGGTAAGCTGTGGACCATGTGTTTCCCCTGCCGTTAAATATCTCACGTGTTTGTCCCCTTTCATCCTATCCCCAAAAACGCAGCTGACTGCTGCAAGCACATTCCATTTGCGTTGTCCGAAAATACTTTACGCACTTTAACGCTTTTATGTACTCAATTCATGTGCTAATTATAGTATAGGTATCACCGTTTGACAAGAAAATGCCCAACAATTAACCGCTTATTATGTTAAGAATCAAGAGTTAACACCTGCATTTCCTTGGATGAGGTCCACCTGCTCAATGGTAATACCCAGGTCAGCATATTTTTATTAACAAAAAAAAGAAGCATCCTGACAGCCAGGGAAGCTGCAGACATGCATCTCTATGAATTGCTTTAAGTTTCAATTACCGTTTATCCATTTACCGAATGCTTCTTGGCTGTTCGAGACTTATTATTCGGTTCCGGCTCTGGATCATCGACCAAACCCATGATCTGTAACGAATCCACACCTAAAATCTGTGCACATTCCTGTATCGTAATAAAACCTCTTCTGTAAGCCATGATCACTTTCCTTTTGTCCATCTAAAGTCCCTCCCGATCATAAGCTGCCCTACTGCTTCGAATGATACTAGTATGGGGAACAATGGAAATAATCATACCTGTGAGACCTACTCTTTTTTACGATAGAAGAACGTCTCAGCCGTTTCCAACTGGTACTGTCCCGGTGAGAAAATTTGCTCTGTACTGCCTACAAACAAAATCCCGCCAGGCTTTAGAGCATTTGCAAATTTTTGATAAAGCAGATGTTTAGCCTCTTCTGTAAAATAGATCATGACATTCCTGCATACTATCAGGTCGAATTGAGTATCAAATGTATCCGTCAGTAAATTTTGCTTTTGAAAACGAATGCCTTTCTTCAATTCATCGGAAATAAGAAAGGTCAAATTTTCCTGTTTATAATATTTTTTTAAGTAGTTTGAAGGTACGTCCCGGACAGAGCGATCCGAGTAAATGCCGTTTTTGGCTTTAGCCAGTGCTCCATCATCTATGTCTGTTGCTAACAAGTGGGCGTCATTCAGAACATTTAGCTCGGCTAAAATCATTGCGAGAGTATAAGGCTCCTCCCCTGTGGAACAGGCAGCACTCCAGCATTTCAGCCTTTTGTTTTTGCGCAGCATTTCTGGAAAAAAGGTTTTCTCCAATACTTGCCACCTATTAGGATTGCGCCAAAACTCAGATACATTAATCGTCATTCTATCCAAAAACTCATAAAACAGGTCCTTGTCCTTCGTCATCGCGTCGAAAAAAGATACGAACGTGTTATACCCCTTTTTCATCCGTAAAGTCGTGAGTCGCCTCTTCATTTGAGCTTCTTTATATTGTGAAAGATCAATGGATGTATAATCTTTAACCTTTTTAATAAATAATAAAAAATCCTGATCTTCCATTCTGCCATCCCCGCCTTAAATCCACGATTGTATCGCTTTGTTGTAGCTGATCAGTTCCTGTGCACTGAAGAAATTGGCTATTTCTCTTTGTGCGCTTTCTGGAGAATCCGATCCGTGTATCAAATTCAGGTTAGTGTGAACTGCGTAATCCCCTCGAATAGTTCCAGGCGCTGCCTCCAAGGCACTTGTCTTTCCTATCATCGCACGAGAAAGCGCAATCACCCCATCGCCCTGCCACACCATCGCAAATACTGGGCCAGAAGTGATAAACGTAACCAGTCTTTCAAAAAAATCTTTCCCCAAATGCTCTTGGTAATGCAGCTCCGCTTGCTTCCTCGATATTTGGACCAGCTTCGCTCCAACCAGTTGAAATCCTTTTTGCTCAAACCGTTTCACAATATCTCCGATTAAGCCGCGCTGCACCCCATCAGGCTTGACCATTAAAAAAGTGAGTTCCATCTTCTTTTCCCCCTATTCTTATACTAATTTAGTTATAGCTTTTAGTAAGATCTGTTACCTATAAAGTGCGCGATTCCAACAAAATCTTTCTTGGCTTGAATATTAGGTAAAGGCTGTAATGCTGCGATCGCTTTATCTATATAACGAGAAGCCAAATCCTCCGCCCTTTTAATTCCGCTACTGTTGCGGATTATGCGCAGGAATTCACTGATGTCTGTTTGTCCATCATATTGTTGAATTCGCTGGATCTCTTTTAACAAGCCAGACTTGAGCTCCATATCCTGAAGAGCGAAAATGACCGGAATCGATATATTTCCTTGACGAATATCGCTTCCAGGTGGTTTCCCCAATTCCTTCTCCGTTCCACATAAGTCCAGTATATCATCACGGACTTGAAACGCCATCCCCACATTATATCCGTATTTATATAAGCATTTGGAGATATCATCACTTGCACCAGATGCAATGGCCCCAAGCTGACAGCTGATTGCAATGAGCAAAGCCGTTTTGCGTTTGATTCTTAGTAAGTAATCACGGATCGTTTGCTCCGCATTGAAGAAAAATCGAATCTGCTCCATCTCTCCAATGCTCATCTCCACTATCGCCTTTGACATAATCTGATGAATGACCGGGTTTGGCAATTGAGTCACCACACTAAGGGCCGTGGCAAATATGTAGTCACCCGTGTACATGGCAATCCGGTTATCCCATTTGGACTTAACCGTAAGCTGTCCGCGCCTTGTTGTGGCATCATCAATAACATCATCATGTACTAATGAGGCCATATGAATAAGTTCCAACGGTACGGCTACATGCTTAATGCGTTCCAGATCATAGGTACCGAATTTGGCGCCTAGCAACACATATACAGGGCGAATTCTCTTTCCGCCTGCTTTTAGCAGATGAAGCGAAGCGTCGCGCAGCAGCGCATTGTCATTATCGATGCAGCGCTCGAGTTCTTTTTCTATGTAGGAAATATCTTTTTTCAATTTTGCGTATAAATCAATAAGCTTCATTCCGTCACCTGTGTCACCGTTTTATCGTTCCATAATTGTATGGGTGCTTCTTGCTTGAGGAAGCCCAATTCCCACGCATAGCGGTAATATAGCTTCAAGCCAGCCTGCTGCTCGGGACCGAACTCATAAATCAATGAAGAGAAGTACCGTTCCCAATAAGAAGCTGTGCCTCCCAACAACTCTTGAGCATCCCGAATCATGGATGATAAGTCCGATAACGATTTCCGTTTGCTTTCCATAAATGCACTATAAATCCGGCTTACCAGCTCAGGCCTTTCCTCAGCCAGCTGTTTACGGATCGCGCACACTGCAAATGACATCCAATGGCCAGTCAAGCGATTCCATTCTTCTGCCAGATCCGTAACCATTAAGCCGTTATCTATCCAGCTCTCGCGAATAGCATGATCTCCAATTAGCAATGCCGCATCCGCAGACTTCAGCATGTCTTTCAGAACCGGGGCTGCATAATGATATTCAGGCTCCACCTCATAAAAGCGGCGCAAAATAATTTTAAGCAGATTTACTGAGGTTGCTGAAGTTGTTGGCAATGCAATGGAAGCACCTGATAGCTCTTCCAGCGGCTTGCGGTGAAACAGCAGGATGGATTGCACACATTTATGAGCACTGACTGACATATTAGGCAGCAGCACATAATCATCTGTATGCTCCCCGTAGGAAAACGAAGATATCGGTCCGATATCGATTTCCCCTTTGGCCATCGCTTCATTTAATTGTGTAGGCACCTGTGTTATAAACTCAACCTCTCCTTGGAAGCTCTCCAACGGAAAGTTATAAAACAATGGCCATACGTTTGTAAAATCAATCCGCCCGATGCGAACGGGTTTGCTCGTACTGCTCATCCGACATACCCCATCTTTTGTACAATTCGTGTTCCACATTCATACTATCCAATACCTTGCCTACCATAAAATCAACCATATCGTCCAAGGTTTGCGGCCCTTGATAAAAGGCGGGCATAGCAGGAATAATACGCACTCCTATCCGGGAAAGCTTCAACATATTTTCTAAATGAATGGCGTGCAGAGGTGTCTCTCGCGGCACAAGGATGAGCGGTCTGCCTTCCTTCAGCATGACATCAGCCGTTCGTTCGAGAAGGTTATCGGAAGCACCGTTTGCAATTCCAGATAAAGTTCCCATTGAACAAGGGATGATAACCATGCCATGAGTACGGAATGAACCGCTCGCTGTACTTGCACCTATATCCTGGATTGAATGATACTGATAGGTTCCTGGGCCATAGCTTCCGAATTGGGCTTCTAGAGTATCCTTGCGTTTCGTCACATCCCAACCGAGCTCTTCCTTTAGCACCCGCCAACCGGCATCCGTAATAAGCAAATGAATAGGAATCCCCACAGAGAGCAAGTACCGGCTTAAGCGAACACCGTATACGGCTCCACTCGCCCCGGTTATTCCGATCACCCATGGTTTGCTCATTTACGAAGCACCACCAAGTCGATGAAAGTAAACACAAATACGGCAATACTCAAAACAGAGTTCAAATTAAAAAATGCGATATTCAATTTGCTCAGATTTTGTGGGTTCACAATTTTGTGCTCATAGAACAACAGCCCGTTTGCAAAAATAATTCCGATTAAGTAAAGCCAGCTTAAGTCCGTTAAATAAAACAAGGTTAAAAGTCCAATGGCCGTAATAACATGGAACCAGCGAGCAATATGGAGCGCATTGGCGATTCCAAAATGGGCAGGTATCGAATGCAGCCCTTCTTTTTTGTCAATTTCATAATCCTGACAGGAATAGATGATATCAAAGCCAGCCACCCAGAATGCAATGGAAACATAAAATACAAGAGCCGCTATAGAAATATCGTTAGTTACTGCTACCCAGCCTCCGAGAGGGGCAAGTGCAATGGTCAGTCCTAAAATGATGTGACATGCCCACGTAAACCGTTTCGTATAGGAGTAGAAAACAAGAAAAAAAACTGCAATCGGCAGCAATTTCATCGATAACGAACTTAGATTGGCTGTTGCCCAAAAAAGTAATGTGAAGGAAATCACAATGAATATGATGGCTTCTTTAGAAGAAATTAATCCAGCAGGTATCGCTCTTGCTATGGTTCGCGGATTTCTTCCGTCAAATACCTTGTCGATAACACGGTTCAAACCCATAGCTGCACTTCTTGCTCCAACCATAGCCATTAGTATCCAGCCTATTTGACCCCAGCTGGGGAGATGTTGCGATACAACGACAGATCCCAGAATAGCTCCCATAAACGCGAATGGTAATGCAAATAGCGTATGTTCAATCTTAATCATTTCCAGAAAAATCTTTGCCTTTTTCAGCAGCATGTTGATTCCACTCCTGTTCCTTATTCCACTTCCTGCTTCTTGATGCCGATATGAAGTGCTGCGATGCCTCCGGTTAGCGGATAAGCTTGTACATGGGTCAGCCCTGTTTTTCTGAAAATATCGGCTAATTTCTTATGATCAGGAAAGTGAATCAATGATTCAGGCAACCACTTGTACTGCTCGTAGCGTTTGGCTATCAGTTTACCGAGCAGCGGTAAAATATTTTGAAAATAAAAATAATAAAGACCCTTGAACGGCTGCCAGGTAGGCTTGGACAATTCTAGAGAAACAATCATCCCTCCAGGTTTGACAACCCTTTGCATTTCTTCAATTACTTTAACCAAATCGGGTACATTCCTTAACGCAAATCCAATCGTTGCGTAATCGAATGTATTATCTTCATAAGGCAGCTCCATCGCATTGCCGCGAACCAGCTTAATCTGCTTGTCCAGCCCCTTCTCACGGACCTTCTTGCCTCCGTAATCCAGCATGTTCTGGCTGAAATCCAGACCGACAATATCTCCAGTACCGCTTTCTTCCGCCAAACTGACTGTCCAGTCGCAGGTGCCGCAGCAGAGGTCAATAGCCTTGCTTCCCGGCTTTACATTCATCTTCTTCATTGTAAACTCTCTCCAGGCTTTATGCCTGCGAAAGCTAAGAATATCATTCATGATGTCATACTTGGGCGCTATGCTTTCAAATACGGAGTGAACGAATTCTTCTTTTGACTTGGATTCCACAGTATTCACCTCAAATTTCTTCCAGCACTTTAGGCGTCGACAGGTATCGAACAAAAGGCTCACCGATCGACAATAGTTCTTTGCTAAGCTCCTTGGAATCCAAAGAATGCAGTTTATCCTGCAGCTGCCGCATACATGCATCAAGCAGCTGATACAGCTGCCAGGTTATTTTATATTTGAGCCAAATGGAGCGAATTTTGGAAGGGTCCGGCTCTTCGGACAATAAATACTTCCGCTCTTCTTTGGTTGCCTGCTGCATAACATACCAATATCCCCAGCTCTCGCGAAAATGCTGTGCTGTTTCCGAGCTGGAAATTTCCTGCAGCAAAACCTCGCATTGGGTAAACAGCCTTAATATTTCGGGCCATGCGCCGTTTACCGATTCTTCCATATACCCGGCAAAAGCGAGGTACAGCTGCGTGCGAATTTCCACTGTTCGCTTGACATACTCATCTGCAGACAGCTTCAATTGCTTCATCAATTGGTACATATTGATCTTCATACGGTTCGCTTCGCAAATTGCATGCGAAATGATCCGAATCAGATCTATATGTCCGGCGTGTGAGAGCAAATAATAAAACCGGCTGCTGAAATAATCGCCCGCCAGTATTTTGAGCTGCCTCGACCTTGCTGCTTTCATTTCCTTGACCTGATTCGTTACGCTAACCATATCGTGTGTGTCCAAACCAACCTGGACCAGTGCTGTAACGAGACTGAACAGCTCGCTATAGCTCGACATCGTGCTATGTTTGCTTAAAAAAACATATAAAAGCTTTGTACGAAATTCAGGAAACTGCGGTAATTCAGTATGTGTTTGGATCATATCGTATTCTATATATTTTCTCGCCATCTCTGGGATACGATAATAATTCATAATTAGCCTCCGAACGAGTACAAAGAATCATTTAAACATAATCTCAACTATTATAGCATAGTACAGCCAGACACGCATAATATCCGACTCAACTTTTTATCTCAAAACGCTCTCTCCACCTCGTAGTATAGGTGACCCGAAAGTGAGATTGAAGGTACTGTTCCATTTCCTCGATGCTCCGGGACGGAATCACGTTTTCGTTAGGCAGCCACTTTTCTCGTCTGGCATCTGTTGCAAGCAGCAGCGCCGCTCCGCTGCCTGTGCTGCTTTTGGAGCTGTCTAATACACGCACCAATACTTGATTAATATTCGTCGATCTGCTAAACAATGTACGTGGAATTTCATACATATCTTGAACAATTTCACTTTTCTCCGAGGATGGTGAAGAAATCAGATCGACGGAAACAATCGCATGGGTAACTTCAACCTTCCGGATGCGAAGATGCAGCTGCATTTTACTCATGACATCCACTATATTGACCTCAGATACCGGCTGTGCTTTAACCGAACGAAACATAGCGGAATTCGAACCATTTTCCAATTGAGGCAATAACGACAGCGCTACTACTACGCCTACAGACAATAATGTTGTGATAAGAAGTCGGGGCAACCATTTCATCGGGTAAACTCCTCCTAAGAGTTCCGCTTTAGCGAAACTGACTTCGTAAGCATCTGCTGAGTTTTATGCATCAATCTGCTACACAAGCATGAAACTCAATTTCGCTTAACCGAGACCTTAGCATGTAAAAATTGCTTGACCGAGATCCCTACTCTTATCATTGTACAACTAAAAAAAGCAGGCTATGCCTGCAGAAGCTGAAAAATTATTCCTCTGTATCCATAACACCGTACTTTGTCATAACCAGAGCTTTTCCTCTAATCTTCACAGCTGATGTGTGTGCAGTAAATTGAGCAATCATAACTTCGCCTTTGTCCAGCTTTTCTGTATGATGGAACCTCGTATCCTGGCCTCGGGTCAGTCCGATTACCTGCACACCATTTTCCTTTGCTTTTATTACAAAATAATCACCTTGAGTCGGGCTTGAATTGGCGTCCATTGTTTTCTACTTCCTTCCTGTCAAAACATACTACTTGTATGATGCACAAAAAACAGGACTAATGTCAACTGTTCGATGCTCAAATGGACAAAAAATGGCCGCGGATTAAGCGACCATGGACTCTTTAGAGTAAGTTTTACCCTTTTTGCCGTAAAAGCCTTTGAAACTGCTTGGCAGAAACTTGGACGCAAGGTGGATAACTAGATCCGCCAATTTAACGGTACCGTAAGCAAATGCCATTCCTGCAAACACATCCAGCACCCAATGAATTTGCAAATACATCGTAGAGAAAATAATGGAAGAGCAGTAAGCGACCATCATATATTTAAAAATACGGTCTTTCTCTCTCAACGCTAATAACAGCATGGCAAACGATATCGAAGTATGCATACTTGGAAAGCAATTCATTACACTAACAAGCAGTTCATTCTCTGTAGCGAAGACGCGCCCCAATAAATCAGGTTGATGTTTAACCCACCACACTTCACGCAGAAGAATTAAATTATAAAAAGGCAGGATAAGCGGGAACTGCATTAAGTGCCCTGATAAGGCGTAGGAAAGCATCTTCTTCATACTTCTTGTCCAAAAGCTGCGCACAATGCAAATCCATAATGAAAGGACGAAACCATAATTATAGATCCATACCATCGCATGGTCAAGGGAAGGGCTATTAAACGTTCTGGCCCAGGCGCCGTCGTTAAACGGAATACTGTTCATCCAGGCATCCCAATTCCAAGGGTGGCGGTTATTTTCAAACATCCAATTGGCGATTTTCCACCAGAAGCCATTCCCGGTCCCGTAAAAATAGTAAAACACGTACAGCATCGGTATACCGAAAATAAAAAAACGTTTCCATTCAACATCAATCTGATCTTTTCTGACACCAAGCAAACACAATAATAATAACACCCAACAAGCAGGGCTCCAATTCCCGGCAGTACCAATACGCCAAATCAAATAAATAGAAGCTATAATACCATACATCGTCCAATCCAACGACGTCAGGTATGCTTTTGTTCTGTCCCCCACCGAAGTATCCTCCTCTAGCAATGTCACCGCTGAAAAAAGCCTCTATCTCTGCTTTCAAAAGAAAAAGACACCGGATCGACGATGTCTTTCTCATGGTCGGAGTAACACGATTTGAACGTGCGACCTCACCCACCCCAAGGGTGCGCGCTACCAGGCTGCGCCATACCCCGAATTCTTTTACATTGCTTATTATAATTGCGGTCTTTTTAATTGTAAAGATGATCTTTACATTAATAAAACGTTCTCATTGCTCATTCATCTAAATTGGGGGTAAACATAAAAACACCTGAATCGAAATCGATTCAGGTGTTACGGTCTACTCTTAAGTTCCAGCTATGATATGTAGGAAAGCATGGTTCTTACTGAATACCGTCTTTAAGTGCTTTACCTGGTTTAAAAGCCGGGATTTTGCTGGATGGAATATCGATCTCTTCGCCAGTTTGCGGGTTACGTCCTTTACGAGCGGAACGTTCACGAACTTCAAAGTTTCCGAATCCTACCAATTGCACCTTGTCGCCACCCTGTAAAGCTTCAGAGATAGCTTCAAACACAGCTTCCACTGCTTTGGTTGCATCCTTCTTGGAAAGCTCAGAGGTTTCTGCAACTTTGTTAATCAATTCAGATTTATTCATGCCATTCACCTCCCCCCACTATATTTCATATTACCCTTTGTTAACTGAATTGTTTAAAAATATACATACAGAACAAGGAAATCAAACAAACAAGACTATATTAATACACCCTAGTAGCTTTTTCAAGTAAAAACGAAAAAAATGCACCCAAAGGAGTGCATTTTCACTAGTTTTTGTGACCAAACTCACAATATGATAGCTATTAATCCACCCGAGCCTTCATTGATAATCCGGCCAAGTGTTTCTTGAAGTTTGTAGCGGGCATTGTCCGGCATCATCGCAAGTTTGCCCTGGATCCCCTCACGAACGATTGAATGGAGCGATCTGCCGAATATATCGGACTCCCATATTTTCAATGGATTGTCTTCAAAATCCTGCATTAAATAACGGACAAGCTCCTCGCTTTGCTTCTCTGTTCCGATGATAGGAGAAAATTCGGATTCAACGTCAACACGAATCATATGGATAGAAGGTGCAGTGGCTTTCAATCTCACACCGAACCTGGACCCCTGTCTGATCAATTCCGGCTCATCCAAAGCCATTTCCTCCAGCGTAGGAGGCGCAATGCCGTAGCCAGTCGTTTTAACCATCTCAAGCGCTTCTGCAAAATGATCGTATTCACGTTTGGCATGGCTGAACTCCTGCATCAACTGTAAGAGGTGATCCTTACCACGGATCTCCACCCCGACCACTTCCATCAGGATTCGGTCATAGAGCTCATCTGGGGCGTACAGGTCAATTTCCGCAACACCCTGCCCCATATTCATACCCGCCAGAGCGGCCTTATCAATAAATTCGTATTCTTCAAAGTGGCTTACAACCCGATCTACATCACGCAGTCTGCGAATATCCTGCACCGTTTCACGGACTGAATTTTCGAAGTGCGAGCGCAGCCAGTGGCTGTCTTCGAGCACCATGACCCAGCTTGGCAGATTCACGTTCACTTCATGAACCGGGAACTCGTAAAGTACCTCACGCAGTACAGAGGTCATATCATCTTCATTCATATTCGCTACACTCATTGCAACAACGGGAATATCATGCGTCGCCTGCAGCTCGTTGCGCAGTTCCTGAGCAATTTCACCATTGGGCTTCGTTGAGTTGACAATGACTATAAACGGCTTGCCGACTTCCTTCAGCTCATTGATTATACGTGCTTCCGCGTCCGCATAGGAAGACCGCGGAATTTCTGCAATCGTACCGTCTGTTGTAATTACAACGCCTAAGGTTGCATGCTCCTGAATGACTTTGCGCGTACCTATCTCAGCCGCTTCTTGGAATGGAATAGCTTCATCAAACCAAGGGGTATTAATCATGCGGGGACCATGCTCGTCTTCGTAGCCTTTGGCGCCTTCCACAACGTAGCCTACACAATCAACCAAGCGAACATTAACATTCAGTCCTTCAGCCACATGCAGCTGCACCGCAGTATTAGGTACGAATTTCGGCTCAGTAGTCATGATGGTACGGCCTGCCGCGCTTTGCGGCAATTCGTCCGTAGCCCGGATACGATCAGCATCGTTCTGAATGTTAGGTAGTACGATTGATTCCATAAAGCGTTTGATGAACGTTGATTTTCCCGTACGGACCGCTCCAACGACCCCCAGGTAAATATCCCCGCCTGTACGCTCTGCAATGTCCTTAAAGATATCCACTTTTTCCAATGAGAATCCCTCCTACAGGTTGTTTAAGACGAAACTCGTACCTATGCTTTCGGACTAGTAAAAATATATGTACTAGCAGAAGAATTATGATGAATTATTGTCACTTTTTATTTTAATCACTCCTTGCCCATAACGACTTTAGCCAAGCCGCCGCATGATCCCTAAGTGAATATATGAATAAGGGACCAAGTATATGACGGAATAATTAAAAAAACCTCTGTTTCCCCTTCTAGAAGGTTTACAGAGGCCTGTATTGGGTTCAAATTACTCCTTATTATCTGGTGTTGGCTGTCCATTCTTCCAACGGTATGCGAACGAACGCGCCGGAATGTAGAACGATTCTTTCACCAATAACTCTCTCAAATCCTGTTTGGCATCCAAACTATTCTGAAGTGATTTCTTATCAATCAATCTCATCAACTCTTCCGAATAATCAATAGCCACTTCTCCGGATTCATTCATAATGAATGGCAAAATAACCTGTCGTGTAAACATGCTTTGCACTTGTATCGGCTTTTTATTCATCTTTTCAAAATCGATTCGGGTAAAAGAAGGAGCCACCACTTCGCCCTTCGGCAAAGCTCCGGCGTTTTTGGACTTAAATTCATCCACAAGCTTCTGTGCTTCTACGGCTTGCTGATAAGAAACGAGATCCATCATTTTGACGGCAGGCTTAGTTTCGGGATCAACCAGCACATAGATTGCCGTTCCTCCGTTCTCAAAAGCGTTAACCGGCACATTGCTTATAAACGCTCGTTCTTTAAGCTTCTTAAAATCAATTGGATACTTCTCAAAGATCGGAGTAGATTCCGTACTGTTTTTAATAGGGAGTACACCCGTTTTCGCATGAAATTGGTCCACCGCATTCTGCACAACTACAACAAACTCTCCTGTTGCCGCTTGATTCTCTTTGCGCATCTCTTTAGGATACATGCAGCCTGTCAGAAAGGAGCAGCACAGCAGCAGTAATATAACAGCAGAGGCTGCTTTATTGATTCGTTTCACTCTATTCATCCTCCTGCTGCATCATTTCCAGCTGCTTACGGATAGCTGCCTTTAACGGATCCTCAGGAATCGTTACCGTAACATTTCCTGTTACTTTGGCTTGGCAAGCCAAACGGTATCCTTGATCCTGCAGCCCACCCAGCTTCAATCGTTCATTTTGATTGATTGGACCCAATCCGGAAGCATCTGTGTCCTTAACAATTACTTTACACATAAGACAGGCTGCCTTGCCGCCGCAGCGTGTTCTAATCTGCACCCTCGCTTTTCGTGATGCATCCAATACCGTTGTTCCCGGCCGTACCTCTATGGTTTTGCCGTCCGGTAAAAAAGTTACGTGTATACCCATCGGCCAGTAAACTCCTTTATGCCAGCACTTAATCCAGCTCTTTATTCACATGAAGCAATTGCATCAGTTGCGCAACCACGGCTTCGCTCAGTGAATTCCGTTCAATCAATTGGCGCATTGTCTGAGTCAACCCCACATTGCGACTGCGTATTACTGTTGCAATAGCTTCGTAGCGATCTGGACGGTTTCTCAGCAAGTTGAACAGCAACTCGTGCTCTAGCGGCATCACCTTCAGATGAGGAATTGAGACTTCATCATCCAGATCTGCCTCTTGGATAGTGTTCATTTCCAGTAAATGAGTATCAGCTAAATAGGCCGCCTCCACTTTATATAAACTATCGAGAGCAGTAACCTCAAACCCGCCAACCAATTCAACGTTGATGCCATTTATATCATAGTGACTTAATATTGATTTATAAATTCCAGACTGATCCTCTATTTGTTGGTCAACAGAATACGGTAACAACACACGATGTATTACTGCCGCAGCCGGTTTATCGGTGTATAAATCAAGATCACGAGGGGCTGCATGAAGCGGCACACCTTGAAGAAGCAGCCCACAGCTGCCTCCAACGAGCCACGGTTCTCTCACACTTCGAAGACTTAGATGCACCTGTCTGAGAGCCTCACTCAGCTTATTTATTAATGATTCCAAAGCGCTGACCCCCTCTTCAACCCTGAGCGGTGTTCAGGACGGACTCACGAATGCCTTTACTAGAAATAGGGCTTGTGAATCACCGTAACCGAACCATCCTGCTTAATAGCCGCCTGGCAGCTAAGCCTAAACCCTTCTTCAAGTTCTTCAGGCTCTAAACGGTCCCATTCTTCGTCAGTCGGCTCATTCAAATACTCTTTTCCTTCGGTTACGAGACAACGGCATCGCGCACATGTTCCACGAGCGCAGGAGAATCCCCAATCCACCTCATGCTTCAGCGCCAAATCCAATAAGGTAAGCTTGATCTCGGCGGGCACTTCTTTATGTATTTTTTTTCCTTTAAGCATTATCATAAGCAATTGAACTCCTCTGTCTATTTATCAATTACTAATCGTTATAAATAATAAGGTTACAAAATAGACACGATCATATAAAGTAAAATCGGTACAAACAAAAGAAAGGCAATAGTAGAAAGAATAAATCGCAAAACTCCAGTTGTTTTACTGCGCGCGAAGGAAATCAGAAACGATGCACCCACCATCAAAGCAATGGCTATAAAGGATGCCCACATTTTATCCATTGAACTCATTTTATTGCTCCTATTCTATATTTTTTGCTATTCACGCGAATTTAAACAACCCTGATTATAACACAAAAAAAGCACAAGCGCCCTCTCAGGGAGCTCATGCCACAAAACTGTCTATTTTTTTGAAATCATTTTCATCAGCTGCTCCATATTGTTTGCGTTCATTTTACTGGATTTAATTGCAGAGATCAGCTCGTTCATAGTTGCTTCCGAAACCGGCACATTTACCAAGTTCGAAACCTGCTTAATCAATTGCTTCAACTGAGCATCGCTTTGAGTAGTAGAGGGCTTCACACCGCTTGCCAGCTTATAAATATCCTTCTCACTGACATTCTTGCCGGTTTTCTTCTTAACTACATTAAGCACATCTTTGGATACATTCTTGTTGCTCATTGTCCTGTCCCTCCTTAACCTCATAGCTTCCACTGGAGTGGAACATGAATCTAAGGATAGTTTATGTACAGGAATGATCAATCGTGTAGGCGGTTGTCTAACCAAACCATTTTGTTTGTACGGGCTTGGCTACTTCTTCAATTTCATGAGTGCGTCCGCGTCCCATTAAATCCTGGGCTGCTGCTTTCGGTGACTTTCCTTCAAACAGGACGGCATAAAGTTCATCTGCTATAGGCATTGTAATCCCAAACTCACGTGATAGCCTGTACGCAGCCTGGGTAGTTTTAACACCTTCGACGACCATTCCCATCTGCTGAAGCACACTATCAAGGGGCTCACCCTGAGCCAATGTATATCCGGCACGCCAGTTACGGCTATGCTTGCTTGTACAAGTAACTACGAGGTCACCTATGCCAGCTAAACCTGCGAACGTCAAAGGATTGCCTCCCATCGCAGTACCTAGACGGGATATCTCTGCTAGCCCCCGGGTTAGAAGCGCTGCCTTCGCATTATCCCCGTACCCAAGTCCATCCGTGAGGCCTACTCCAAGCGCAATAATATTTTTCAATGCACCGCCAACCTCAACGCCTACTACATCAGGATTCGTATACACTCGAAAGTAGGAATTAATCAATAGATCCTGAGCAGCTTCAGCAGCCTCAATATTTTCTGATGCAACAACTACGGTTGTAGGGCATTGTTTAATTACTTCCTCTGCATGGCTCGGGCCTGACAGTACAACGATAGTGGAAGGATCGTAATGAGGCAGCTCCTCTGCCAATACAGTGCTCATTCTTCGCAAGCTCATCGCCTCAAAACCTTTTGTAGCATGAACCAGAATCGTTTCCTGCCGAAGAAAAGGACGCATTTGCGAAGCAACCTCGCGCATAGAAGCGGAAGGAGCCACAACAAACACTGCACGTGCTTCGTGCAGCGCTTCTTCCATTGAGGTAGTGGCTCGGATTCCAGGCGATAGTTCAACGTCCCCTAGGAAACGATGATTTCGGTGTTCGTTATTTATTTCAGTTACCTGCTGCTGATTACGAGACCACAGAATAACATCCAATTGGTTCTCCGCCAAAACCGAAGCAATGGCCGTCCCCCAACTTCCTGCAACAAGAACAGATACTTTGTCAGACATGAACGCCATCTCCTTTTGTAACGGGTACACTTTATGTGTTAGTAAAATACAGCAGTCAGGCCGTTTTTTTGGAGGAGCCCAATTTATTTTCCTGACCCTTCAATAGTCTGACGATATTAGATCGGTGACGAATCCAGGCGAATGCGAAAACTAATAAGCTGAAGTAAAAGATTTCAATCGGATAGTGCATAAACCATACAAGAATAGGTAAAATTGCTGTAAACAATAATGATCCGAGAGAAACATAACGTGTAGCTGCAATTGCCAAAATACAAACGATACCGGCATACAAAGCAGGAAGTGGAGCTAAGGTCAGCATGACGCCTATCGTTGTTGCTATCCCTTTTCCGCCGCGGAATCCAAAATATATAGGCCAATTATGTCCTGCAATAGCCGCTACACCACAAAGCACCAGGAGCAGCGCACTGCCGTCGCCAAGCCAATATCCAAGCAAAACAGCAATTACACCTTTAATAGCATCGAGCAATAAGACCATTACACCGGGCCCTACCCCTAGAACCCGCAGTGTATTGGTCGCACCCGCATTCCCGCTGCCATGATTTCGGATATCAATTCCTTTCAACAGCTTACCGGCTAAAAAACTAAAGCTAATCGAGCCCAACAAATACCCGATTAGAATGGATATGACAAACCACACTTGCCATCTCTCCTATTCATCATCCGATTTTTTACGTGTAAAGATCCTAAGCGGGGTTCCTACAAAACCAAATGCTGCACGCACTTTGTTCTCCAAATAACGCTCATAAGAGAAATGCATAAGCTCTGGATCGTTAACAAACAAGACTATCGTAGGCGGCTTGACAGCAACCTGGGTAGCATAATTGATTCTTAAGCGTCTGCCTTTGTCTGTTGGAGGCGGATTGATAGCAACTGCATCAGAAATAACATCATTCAATACGTGAGTCTGAATCCGAAGAGCGTGCTGCTCCGCTACTTGGTTCACTACAGGGAGTAATTTATGAACTCTCTGTTTCGTTTTTGCCGATAAAAAAAGAATCGGTGCATAGCTCATGAACAGAAAATGATCACGAATCTTCTGCGTGAACACCTGCATCGTTTTTTCATCTTTATCAACAACATCCCACTTGTTTACAACAAAAATGGCAGCTTTACCAGCTTCATGAGCATAACCTGCAATATGCTTATCCTGCTCAATAATGCCCTCTTCACCGTTGATCAGCACGAGGACTACATCAGCTCGCTCAATAGCTTTCATTGCACGCATGACGCTATATTTCTCCGTATTTTCATACACTTTACCGCGTTTGCGCATCCCTGCCGTATCGATAACTACAAACTTCTGGCCGTCCTTCTCAAAAGGCGTATCGATTGCATCACGAGTTGTTCCGGCAACATCACTAACGATGACTCGATCTTCCCCCAGAATGGTGTTCACCAATGAAGATTTTCCTACATTAGGCCGTCCAATTAGAGCTATGCGAGTTACATCTTCGCCATATTCATCATCCGAGGTTTCAGGAAAATGCTGAACGACTTCATCTAACAAATCGCCGATTCCTGTGCCATGAGAACCTGAAATGCCAAACGGAGTGCCAAAGCCTAAGCTATAAAATTCATATATATCATCCTGCCGCTTGATATTATCAATTTTATTAACAGCCAACACGATTGGCTTCTTGGAGCGGAACAACAGCTCGGCCACTTCTGAATCCGAAGAGGTAATGCCACCCTTACCATCGACCATAAAAATAATAACATCCGCTTCTTCAATAGCTAACTCGGCCTGCACACGTATGGACTTGAGCATTGCATCGTCTCCATCGATCTCAATGCCTCCGGTATCTATCACACTAAATTGATGTTCTAACCATTCACCTATTCCGTACAACCTGTCCCGGGTTACCCCCGGCATATCTTCTACAATTGCAAGCCTGTCTCCGATAATGCGGTTGAAAATCGTTGATTTTCCCACATTAGGTCGACCGACTATAGCTACAACGGGTCTTGCCATCAGACTTCATTCCTTTCTTGGATCCAGCAAATTCGCAACATGAAAAATTTCACAATCTACATCATAGCACTTGCCAACAAGTAAATCAACGCTGGATCCTTACCAAAATACGAAAGGATAACGGGCTTTTCTGCCTTTACAGACTAGCTGATTAGCATGATGGAGTACAAACACCTAGATTTTATGATCAACTAATATCATGGTGCCATTCTGTAAATCATGTGCAGAAGCATCTAATATTTTTTCTAATTTAAACGAAACCTTCTGCTGTTCATCCGAATTGCTCACAATAAATATTGGCGCTCCTCCAGCTACCTGGTTTATATCCGCTGTTACTACAGCAACAATTTTCCCCATTTCACAACCCTTCCTTTCCCTCCGGATGTAAATTGGCTTCAGTCGGCATTCTTACAGCGCTTTCCAATACCGGCGATTGCATCAGTATTCGCCTTGCCTTATCAACATTGCGTTCCTGGGGCAATAAAAAAACAGCTAAACGACCATCTGCCATATCCAGCTTGGCTAACGGCAAAAGTGAAGGCTCCCCTTCATCGCGATAAATTCCTAAAATTGTCGAAAGATCATGCAATATCGCTTGACGTTGCCCGACATTGGCGAGTGTGACGCGGCAATTTTTGTTTTTGGGTACAAGAACCAAGCCTATTCCCCTCTTACGTATAATGCTTCTTGTATCCTCCAAGCCAACATTCATTATGTAGATGTCATCAACAAACAAGTTAGGACCATCCAGCCTAACCTCGGCAGTATGCACTTCCGCAATATGGCTAATGCTTTTCCCTGACTTGAAGTGGTTAGTAATTAGAATAGCGCAAATTCCCGCTGCAATTCCCCAATACCACGAGAAAACGATACTGAACAAGGCTGCTATAAACGAGGTGAAAATAACCAAATAATTACGTCCTTCAAACACCATAGCTATACCTTCTATATATGTCGCTCCTCGAGGGACTAGCTCCATGCTGTCGATTTTGGAAAGCGTCTGCCGTTCCATGTTCCTTACATCCCGAAATTGTTGAGCGGCAAGGGATAGAAAGGTCACAGCCGTATAGTTTTTGTCCAGCAAGGATGGGACTGCAACCGAACCGAGACCGGCAGCTATGACGCCTAGTGAAATGTGAATGATTCTGCCATGGGGATACGTCGGGTATTGACGATAATCCGTTCTCAGCATGCTTAGTCTGGCAGCAAGCCCGAACATAACACCAAGCACAATACCGACCGTATATTTTTGCTCCACAATCCAGTTTAGCATAATAGCGCGCCTGCCTCTCATTTCTATTCCATCGAGCTTTTAATCACGGTATCGGACCATTTTTCTAACACCGGCAACAATCCAATTTACGCTTTTTTTACTCATTAGAAGCATGCCGGACAGAAGCAAAGACATCCCCCGCATGACGTATACCGTAAGCCACCAGCGGTCCTGCAGCATCGTAGTTCCCAATTGAAATTCGATTTGTCCTTTATGAAGGAAACGGAAATAAGCTTCTCCCAACAATAGGCCTAACGAAACGGCTGCCAGCTGAACGGCTGGCACTTTGATCAGCGAGCTGATCAAAAATCCAATAAGCAGTGCCATAGAGAGTTCTACGCTGCCTAGTACCATGGAAGGGAACAGATGAATCGTTTCCTGCAAAAAGAAAGAAACCGATCCCAGTAATATTCCTACAGATAGTACATGCAGCTTATACATGAGCCCGTGGGAACGCCACAATACAGCTACAATTAGAACCGCCAGAACGATCGTCCATAATCCAATACGTACATGCGGCAATGTAATCACGATCTCCATAGTCACTAACCACGAGACAAAAAAAAGAAGTATCACCTTTGAAGTTATACCTCTCATTAAATAATCCGTCCAGCCACTAGCAAATAAAATCAACGATACGACCAGAAATAATAATGACAAATATCCCGGATTCATCTGCACCACCTAAGAGCTTTACTTCGTCAGCATCAACATAATTTTACAAGCAGCGACCTTGTAAACATTGTCTAAGCTGTACCAGTTCTTAGTATGGCTTTATTATGTAATTTTTATCAATCCCGTTCGAGTGGCATATTGCCGGACATTAGTTCCCCTAACATCGCACCACTGTGCAGTTTCACCTGATATTACAACAGGAGCATTCCATAAATTCTGAATGGCCGGTGCTCCCAGCGCTGTCATAATCAGCTTTAATTCTTTATGAAAATCAGTAATTTGATTGATTAATGCTGAAGTACCTTCAGATCGTAACGTACGGAGAAAAGTACCTGCAATTCCAACTGCGGATGCCCCAAGTGTTAATGCTTTGCATATTTCAATAGTACTGCGAATTCCTCCGGACCCTATTACCGAAATGCCAGGTTGCAAATCACTACTAATTGCTTTGGATGCATTCAGTACTTCCAGTAGGGAAACTGCCGTTTTACAACCCCAGTCGTTTAACCAATCCATAGGCAAAGAACGCCGCGCGTTCTCGATAGCTGCAAAATTAGTGCCGCCAGAGCCTCCCACATCAATAATCTTAACGCCCGCCTGTATTATTGCCGCAGCGCTTTCCTGCGCCATTCCAAAGCCTACTTCTTTGACGATTACAGGAACTCCTACACTTTTGGTAATTAATGAGATTCGCTCCAGCATCCCCATAAAATTGCGGTCACCCTCAGGCATTATCAGCTCCTGCATGATGTTCAAATGAATCTGAAGAGCATCAGCCTGTACCATTTCAACGGCTTTTTCTGCTTGCTCCAATGTGGCTTCGCTCCCCAAGTTACCAAAGATGATTCCTCGTGGATTCATCTTCCGGACTATCCGGTAGCTGGATGCAACCTCCGGATTTTTAATAGCGGCCATCTGGGAACCAACCGCCATTGCCAGCCCGGTTTCCCTCGCGGCAACAGCCAGTTCCTTGTTGATCTCTTCTGTCTCCTGCGCTCCGCCTGTCATGGCATTAACAATAATCGGCGAGCTCAGAGTGAGTTCGCCGATTATTGTTTGTAATGAAATAAGCTCAGTTGAGGTTTCAGGGAGACAATTAGGTATCAATTTGATATCAGCGAAACCTTGTTCACCGCTTTGTCCAAGCTGGAGAGCATGATGCACATGCTCCATTTTTCTTGGAATACGCACCCTGACTCCTCCTAAAAACCTATGATATTATTTCAACTTATTTGAATTTACTCAATTTATCGCCAAAACGCTCGCCTAATGTTAAGTTGAGTCCTTGATTTTGATATTCTTCAGCAATAACCGTTTCTTTAGGTGCTCTTGCCGGTCTGTCTGATTTAGGAGCACGCTCCGGAGTGGCCGGTGCTTCTTCGGTTTCTTTGATACTTAAGCTGATTCTTTTCTCTCCAGCGTTCACATCAAGAATTTTAGCCTGAACCTCTTGACCTTCCTTCAATACTTCCGAAGGAGTTCCGATATGGCGGTGTGCGATCTGAGAAATGTGAACCAATCCTTCAACGCCCGGAGCTACTTCGACAAAAGCACCGAATTGTGCTAGACGTTTTACAGTACCCGTTACAATATCACCAACATTGAAGCTGCTGGTTACTTGCTGCCATGGGCCTGGTTGGGTAGCTTTGATACTCAAGCTAATACGCTCATTAGCAGGATCCAGCTTCAAGATTTGAACTTTCACTTGATCGCCTTCTTTAACAACCTCTGCAGGGGTTTCAACATGATGCCACGCCATTTCGGAGATATGCACCAGACCGTCTACTCCGCCGATATCAACGAAAGCGCCGAATTGCGTCAAACGTTGAACCGTTCCGTCTAACTCTTGACCAACGGATAGCTGCGCGAAAACCTCTTTCTTTTTCGCTTCGAACTCTTCATCCAATACATCCTTTTGGGACAAGATGACTTTGTTCTTCTCGCGATCCATTTCTTTCACACGCAATCTAAGCGTACGTCCTTTGTAATCGCTGAAATCTTCAACAAAAGAACGCTCCACCATCGATGCTGGCACGAATCCTCTCAGACCTACGTCTACAACAAGACCGCCTTTGACAACCTCAGCTACAACAGCCTCAAGAATCGTCTTGTTTTCCATTTCGCTTGCCAGCTGTTCCCATGCCTTTTCACTGTCAACTACACGTTTGGAGAGCTCCAGCTTCTCCTTGCTGTCATTGATGGAAAGCACTTTTAATTCCACTTCCTGGCCAACCTGAACACTTTCACCGGCGCTACCTACGGTTACGGATGAAAGCTCGCGAACTGGAATAACTCCATCATACTTATAACCGATGTCAACGAATGCTTGATCATCGTCAACTTTAATAATTGTACCTTTAACCGTATCGCCCTTCTTCAGAACTGCTACATTAGCCATAGATTCCTCTTGGGATACTTCTTGTTGCGCTTCTTCTGCTTGTACGTTTTGTTCTACATTTGTTTCTTCTGACATGGTTCAATTCCCTCCTTGATTAGCAACCTCAACCAATAAGTAATTAGTTACAATTGCTGCTATCTTATATAATTTACCGACGCAGTAAAGATACGCGGTTAATTGTTTTTCTAAGTATTCCACATTCTATCATTTCGATTCGTATTGCTTTACCATAGTACGGATAACCGACAAAATTTTGTCAGTTGCCTGTTCGAGTCCTTCTGACCCTTGATCGGCAAATTCACTAATATCAACGGGTTTGCCGTATACCAACGTTAATTGTCTAAACGGTTTGTATCCACCAACAATAGCTGCCGGTACAACTGTAGCTCCTGACTTCAAGGCTAAACTGGCAGCACCCTTCTTGCCCATTCCCCCTGCATTGCTTCTAGACCCCTCAGGAAAAATCCCAAGAATTTTGTTCTCACTAAGCAATTGCAGCGACAAGCGAATCGACTCTTTACTGACTCCGCCGCGCTTGACGGGAAACGCACTTATTCTTGGGAGAACCCAGCCCAGTACCGGAACATCGAATAGCTCAGCTTTTGCCATATAATGTACACGTCTTCCTACTAGCGGACTCCCTAATAATGGAGGGTCCATGTTACTCGTATGATTAGCGCATAAAATGACGGGCTTTCCGTGTGGAACATTCTCCAAACCTACAACTTTCAAACGAAAAACAAGCCGGAATATAAAATGAAAAAGGGCGCGAAGCGTTGAATAAAGCATACTACTTCCCTCCGCCGACTTCAGTCCTGCAAAGCTCCAATATACGTTCAACCACTTGGGGAATCGGCATACTAGTAGTATCTAACAGAACGGCATCCGGTGCTTGAACGAGTGGAGCTGTTTCTCTGGATTCATCCATTCTGTCCCTTGCCGCTATTTCTGCTTCAAGCTGTTCTAGGGTTACATCGGTACGATCATCCTGAATCTCTTTGTACCTCCGTTCGGCTCTTACCCTTACACTAGCCGTTAGAAACACCTTCAGCTCTGCGTTCGGAAGAACATGGCTGCCAATATCTCTGCCATCCATAACTACTCCTTTGTTAGCCGCCAACTGTTTTTGTTTGACAGTTAAATTGCGACGAACTTCAGCAATTGCAGCAATTTGCGACACATTATTCGTTACTTCAGCAGAACGGATATCCAGTGTCACATCTTGTCCATTCACAAATACCTGTTGTCCATTCTCACCCGGAGCAAGACGAATCTCCATCCGTTCTGTAGCGGCAATAACCTCCGCTGTTTGATCCGTACTCAATCCCAAACGTAGTACATTCCATGTGACTGCTCTATACATGGCCCCCGTATCTACGTAAACAAATCCTAAAGTATTGGCAACAAGCCGGGCAATAGTACTCTTCCCCGCTCCCGCCGGACCGTCTATAGCAATGTTGAACTTATCCAAAACGCGGGCCTCCCAGCAATAAAAAAGAAAATACGATAAAGCTTTATTTTACAGGCCCTGCCTGTGATCGAAGAAAATTATACCATAGGTGAAAGAGGGATTGCAAAGTTGCCTCCCTCTTAATCCATGTGGTAGAAGTTTCCTTCATTCCGAACGAACGAAAGAGACCCCTTCCAATTGTTCCACCTTCACCAAGTAATAACGGATACTTGGAGACAGCAGCAACAGCTGAAAAATCAATAATAACGTCAATAATCCGATTGTTGCTCGTACAAGCCATTTTTCCACTAAAGCCGAAAACATTAAAAATATGTCTTCATACCTGTTGGGCTGATTGGGATCATCATTATTAACCACAGTCACCGCTCCATAAACTACTTTTGGAGGTAGTTTGTCCATAAAGCAGTAAAATATGCATTACCGTTTACGGAAATCGAGCTGTCGCTCAAAACAGTACCGGATAATCTTTTGTCGATCTCTGTCGGATATTTCAGCAAACCGCATCATAACCTGCTGCTTCCCGCTTTCCAACTGCTTAACTCGAACCAGTTCACCATTAAACGGGATATGCTCGATCTGACCATTTCTATAATGGGCCAATAGCCAGCAGCTCACTATTTGTTGACTGGCAAGTGGAATGTATCCATCACAAATAAAAGATATTCCACCACCGCCAACGTCATCCGTTACGGCTATAAATTGCAGCTGCTCCGAAAATTTAACAGCCATTTCAAGCTCTGCTGGCACTCGTAGAAAGCTGCGACGCTGAACCTTCGTAATGGCATCGGGCTCCGGCTTTCTAATATGTACCATGCGGATAACATCATCGGAAAATCCTAGTACCGAGGACGTAAAATAGTTTTTAACACCGCCATCGGTAATGAAATAGGCCGATAGTTCATCGCCGACATATAGCCTCTTTAAACGGCCTGTTTTTTCGTTAAGTGGAACTTCCATGCTGATATAGCTGTCACTAATATCAGAAATTCTCGATTTCAACTCTTGTTTTGCTTCTTCCTCATCAATCGAGTTTATTTGTATATGTAAAATTTGATTTACCTTTGGAAGCAAAATTTGCACCTCCCATCGTTGTTATAACCAGTACCATAGTACTAGACTCTACCATTTATTATAGCATGACGAGAACAGATGGGAAGCAAAAAAAAGGAGACTCTGTAAAAGTCTCCTTCTCCTGATTCGTATTTTACGCATTACTTACTTTTTCATCATTTTGTCGAAGCCGCTCTATTTTTTCTTCAACGCCATTTTCCGCATTAATATAGATCCGGTATATTCCACCGTTGATCTTACCCATAAATTGATGACACAACACTTCCTCTTGTGTATCATTGCGAATTAAAGCCAGCGCCTCATGTTCTGTTTTAAAGTTTGGATTCAATACTTTACGTGCTTCCTCAACCGTTAATTTAGGGGCCTTCAACTGACGCTCCTTATGATCGAATACATAATCGGTTGCTTGAAGCCCTGTCACTTCACCATTGTCCAGCGCTACCTTAACAGACAGCTTGTCCAGGTAGTTGATAATGTCATTATCACGGCTTGCAAAAGTTACATTAGCTATATTGGTATACTCATCATAGCTGACTGCTGTCATATTGCCGTAGCCATGCGAATCCAGAAATTCTGCTGCAATATCTCTGGCACGGCGAATGTCCAGCTTCCTCTCCTTCACATCCCTTGTGAAAGCAAACCATAACAGCTGGCCGCCTTTTGTGCTGTAATCCAAATGAACCCCATCAGCTGAATTTTCTTTAGGTGCCGAAACGCTGAAGGAATGATATTCCGTTCCAGGACCGTTTTCAACTACTTGAAAAGAACTTGTATCTTGAACCCCAAGAAATTGGGCTGCTTTTTGTTTTATCTCCTCTGCAGTCACATTATTCCCTGATAGCATATTCATGTCATGCTTTTGAAAAACATTTAACATGGAAGGACTCCACTTGACGTCCGAATAATCGCCGACTTTCTTATCCACCGTTTGAAAGCCGTCTATGATTGCGTTATCCAGAGGCTCCTTCTGTGTAGCCAATGCCGTTTCAACATCCATCCAGCGCAAGTTATTATCAAGCACCTTGGTCTGCATGCTTCGAAGATCCGTAGAAATTTCCGATGCATGGGTATACAGCGCGTTCAACGTCTTCATCTCTTCTTCGGTCAGCGGCTGCTTTGTTAAATCACGTACAGCGGCCCGGTATGAGAAATTAGCCATATTGGCCAGAAACTCCTCGGTCTTATTAAAAGGCAGCAAAGTCAAAGGCAGCTGATTAATCTCACTTTGCGCTTGACTGGTGATCCTCCAGACGTTGATTAATCCTTTTTTATACGAATCTTGGGACATCGTATTGACTGCCAATGTATTTCCCAATTCATTATGAAGACTTTCAACATGGTACGATAAATCGTGGAAGGCTCTTTGGTATTGATTCTCCGCTTTGATCAAAATCGCATTTTTCTCCTGATGTTCTAAATAACCCCACAATCCTGCACCAACCAATGCTATAAACAAAATGGGAAACATTACAATACTTAATCTTTTATACATATTCGTGAAATCTCCCTTCATCAGCCAAACTTGGGCTTAGCTTTCGCTGAAGGAAGAAGTCTTATACACATAATCTTTAACAAACAAAAAAAGAAGCCCCGCAGGCTTCTCACATTCCATTCGTATCAATATCAAAATCAGAATCATTACTGCAGATACATTGCTTAAACCCTGTATCGATTTTGCCTTTGTCTCTTCTCCCTTTAAGCACAAAGCGTTCACCGCATTTTTTACAGCGAATAGTCACTTTGACACGATCATTTACCGTCATGCATTCCCTCCGGTTTGTTATATTAATATGCAGTATAGACAAACCGGTTATATTTTAACCTGATCCTCTGATTGAATAACTCGCAGTGGCGACTTGGAATTGGCCCGATTGACCTTCTTTAAGCTGCGTGCCCACAAAAATACCATCAACGGGATCATAAACCATACCCAATAAGATTTCGTAGTCAGCAAAATGTAATCGTATAATCCATGCCAAAAAATAGGGAATAAAATGGAATATGCCAAGTACCTTGTTTTGCGATCGGGTGTAAACTTAGATTTCCCTAAGTAATAACCCATGATGACCCCGAACATCGCATGACCGGAAACGGGAAGCAACGCTCTGGACAACAGTGAAGAAATACTCGCCGAGTTAAGAAAGGCATAAAACACGTTCTCCAAAGTTGCAAAACCAAGAGAAACGGCTACAGCATAAACAATTCCGTCATAGGGCTCATCGAAAGAAGCATGCTGATAAATTACAATATAAACTATAAACCATTTCAAAAATTCCTCTAAGCCTGCCGAAATGATAAATGAAAATACAAGCGGATCAGCGCCTAAGCCATGAGCAAAAGCCCGCTGTAGTACCATGACTGGAAAAACCAACAGTACACCGAACAAAAATAATTTCATAACCAGATGTATAGGCTCAGTATCATACCTATCCTTCAAGTAAAAATAAGCCAGCAGAGCGACACCCGGCGCAATGGCCGCCGTCAAGACTGACAAGACGCTCAACGTGTCCCCTCCGTTCCTTGGGTTTTATATGGGAAAGCAAATTTCTGACAAATAGCCATAATTCCGGATCAAAAGCAACTGCCTTCGGCCGCTGTTGAAATCGGGTTATTTTGAATTAACAGTACTCATGCGGTAATAACCCGATTCCAAAGGCGGCACGTAAACTCTACGGCAGTTACTTTGACCTCCATTATTTTCTTCGTCAGGAAAATAAGAACCCAAATAAAACCTGCCAATACTATTATAAATAAAAAATCAAACCCAGCCGCGGTAACGGGAAGCTTCGGCCATTTTCCGTACACCGACCATATAAGCGGCCAGACGCATATTAATTTTTCTTGTGATATGAACATTATAGACATTTTCAAAGCCTTTTTCCATCATTTCTTGCAATCTGGAATGCACTTCAGCTTCTGTCCAGTAATACCCTTGGTTATTTTGAACCCATTCGAAATACGAAACGACCACACCACCAGCGCTTGCCAAGACATCCGGTACTATTAGAATCCCCCGGTCCGTCAAAATTTGGGTAGCTTCGAATGTAGTTGGACCGTTGGCCGCTTCAACTATAATAGAAGCCTGAATTCGTTCAGCGTTTTCCAAAGTAATCTGATTCTCAATCGCCGCTGGAACAAGAATGTCACACTCCAATTCCAACAATTCTTTGTTTGTAATCGTTTCTTTAAACAGGTTTGTAACCGTACCGAAGGAATCACGCCGGTCCAATAAATACTCAATATCGAGACCATCCTTATTATAAAGGGCTCCATAAGCATCTGAAATACCAATGACCCTAGCCCCGGCCTCATACATAAACTTGGCTAGAAAGCTGCCCGCATTTCCGAAGCCTTGAATAACAACTCGGGCATCATGAAGAGGGATTCCCTTTTTCTTCAATGCCTGATCGATCATTATAGTAACCCCTTTGGCTGTGGCCGTCTCACGTCCATGAGAGCCGCCTAGAACCAATGGCTTGCCTGTTATAAAATTGGAAGCGTCGAACTCTCGAATACGGCTGTATTCATCCATCATCCAAGCCATTATTTGAGAGTTCGTCATAACATCCGGCGCCGGGATATCCTTGGTAGGTCCAACTATTTGACTAATAGCCCTAACGTATCCACGACTCAATCGTTCAAGCTCACGAAAAGACATCTTCCGCGGATCGCATATGATGCCGCCTTTTCCGCCCCCATAAGGCAAATCAACAATACCGCATTTTAAACTCATCCATATCGAAAGCGCCTTTACTTCGTCCTCCGTCACTTCCGGATGAAAACGAACACCGCCCTTGGTTGGTCCGACAGCATCGTTATGCTGAGCGCGGTAGCCCGTAAATATCCTGATAGAATCATCGTCCATTCGAATAGGGATTCGGACTGTCATAATTCTCATCGGCTCTTTCAGCAGCTCTACCATCGCAGAAGAATAACCAAGCCTGGTTAGTGCATCTTCGATTATTAATTGCGTAGCTTGAAGCACGTTTAAGTTTTCAGTCATCAGAACCATCCTTTGCTTCGTTAACTATTTATATGAAGAGTGTTTTCAGGTAACCTTACTATGCACATTTCATTTTCTTTAGTTCTGTATTGTTTGTATTCTTACACTTTCACGCCGCGCTGATTCATCAAGCCAGACACAAATCAAAACCCGCTGCTATTATGAGCTGCCCTAAAGGAACAGATAAGCACATGCACAGCCCAAACAAACCGCAAAAAAGCACTCCGCAAAAACAATACTGTTTTTGAGAATGCTTTGGGCAATTATTTGAAGTGTGTACAGAGTACATTAACAGCATCAGCAGCAATAACTGTTTTTCCGTATTCCTCAAGAACCGCCCGAGTTACGGAAGCTGCATCTCCATACTCCGACAGAACTGCTATGACAGCCTGGTAACCGTTCTCTTCCATATCAACGGCATCCAGCTGCAAAAACCACTTGTTCTTATAGGAGAATAAGATCCCACCATCGGTTACCATCGGCTGTAACACCTTGGCCATGCGCAAGAGGTCTTCAAAATCATGAAACACATAGGAGATTTGGTCGGACTGCTCCAATGTGACCTCTAGCTCATACATTTCTTCGACTTCCTCATCATACGATTCGCCTGAATGATGGAAGTCCATCTTGCTGCGAGTGACGATAACAACCATTCCTTGAGCGGGTAGCGCTAATACTTCGACAGCCAAAGGTCCTGAGGGATCGAATCCCAATTCGGTGTAAGCTTGATCCATCATATCACTGAACAGCTCGTGAACCTTGGGGATCTCCCTCCACATATCATCCTTTTGAATGCCTCGCTCCGTCAAGTCGTCGAATGTGAGAAAAATCCGTATCTTGTCCTGACTTAAACGCTCCATTTTCATACAGGATTCCTCCCTTGCCGCCACTTATAATAACAGCTTATGAAGTAAGGTTAAAAAGGTGTGTAAGCTTCACAGCTTGTATTCAATTATATGAGTATTATATCACAACATAACAAAAAATGTCTTGTGCTCATAAAAAAAGAAAAGGGCATAAGCGAAAAATCCGCTCATGCCCAGCATTTATGGATAAAACCAGATCTGTTATTTCATGAATGCCCTCTTTACAAGGATACGAATAAGAAGCTTTATTGCGTATGAAACGTTTCTTTTTCGTTATTATTTTGTGCTAATATATCTTGGACCGTTTCATTGAGCTTTGGATCCTTTTTGATGATTTCCTCTACTTTACCAAGCCCACTGCTGCTGTTTGTGGAGAAAGCATCTTCCTTCTTAAAAGCATTCGATGAAGACGAAGCTGTCTTATTACTCGAATGCTTGCTGCTGTCAAAAGGGCTGGTTGAGGCGCTGTCTGATGCCCCGTTGAATCTATCCTTTGCTTTATCCATCATATTTCCGACTGACTGATTATTGCTGCTGAATGCGGATAATAACATCGATTTGCTTTTATTGTTCCAATATACGACTGCGGCTGCCCCAACTAATCCACCAAATAAAAATGATCCTAATTTCATGTTATCCCTCCATTCGTATAGGTTCGAACTTATTTTTTACTATGTACGAGGGAAGCATGCATGATAAAATTAGGAAACCACCACGAATAGGAGCAACTTATAATGAACATGAAGCTTACAACACTGTTAGCCGCGATGCTGATAATGACCTCAACTGCCTGCTCGAATAATCCAGGCATTCCTGCAGCATCCCAGCAACCTGCACCTGCATCGCCACAAGTCCAAGGATCAGCTAATACGCCACAAAGTCCGGATCAGAAATCATTGCCGGAAAAACCAACGGATGCTGCCCCTGTAAAGCCTCTAGTTGATTCACAGCCTCCTTCGGCTGGCAAAGATTCTAATCAACCGGCAACTGCACCTCAACCGACGACTAAACTTTATAAAATGAATCCTAAATCTTATGACATAGTTCCAATCGATCCTACAACAACTGATAAAAAGGTAGTATTGCTCACGTTTGATGACGGTCCACGCAATAAAGAAGTATTGGAAGGCATTTTAAACACTCTGGATAAACATAAAGCCAAAGCTATTTTCTTCGTCAACGGTTATTTGGTAAAACAAAAGCCCGAGCTGCTCAAGCTAATTAAGGAGCGCGGCCAAACAATTGGAAATCACTCATGGGACCACATCGATTTAAAGAAGGAAGGCAAGGAGAAGATAGCTCAGCAGGTCGAAGATGTGCAGGCCATTGTGAAGGAGCTAACAGGCAGCGCACCCCAGTTTTTCCGCCCACCATTTGGGTCTGGTAGTGATGAGCTGCGAGCCAAAGTAAAACAAGAAAACATGCTTTATATGACATGGTCCAACGGTTCTTTGGACTGGGAAATGTCAGTCAAGAAAAATGATCCCAATAAGGTGATCAGCAATGTTATGGAGCAGTTACGAGGAGGCAGCAACATCTTAATGCATGAGCTTCCCTGGACAGAGAAAGCTTTGGACAGCATGCTCACTCAATTGGAGGAGAAGCAGTACGGCTTTGTAGACCCAGGCCTCATTGAAATAACCCCTTAATATCCCAAAGAGCTAGCATTCAAGGGGAAGCTGATTTCAGGCTTCCCCTTTCACTTTGCGCCAGCCCCAAACTAACAATCCTGCAACCAGCATTATAAATAACCACAGTAATGATCGGTAGAAAATACGGAGCCATTTTTCTTTCTCAGTTGGATGAACCGCATTGCGCGGAGGAAGAAAAGTATCATCCTCTTCTAACGATTCTTTTTTTATGTCGATTGTTTGATTATCCAAATTATGTTTTGAATTGGAAAACATTAATCTTCTCTCCTGTAACGAATGATGCAACCCATAATAAAGTCAATAACAAAATGCGCAATAATCGGTGTCCACAAGGAGCCTGTCTGAATATAAATCCACCCCAGGCCGTAGCTAATGCTAAAAACCAAGCCGGTCATAATCCAATGCTGCAAGTAGCGAATGTGAATGGCAGCAAACAAAATACTGGTCCAGTAGGGACCCCAGGAGGCTTGAATAGCACCACGGAAGAGCCATTCCTCGCAAATAGCGACAATTAACGACAATAAGGCAATATGCCATAATGGACGATTTTTAAAAATCATTTCATTAATACCGCCGTCATCCATAACTTCTGCCGGGACCCATCTCGATACAAGAATATCGACAAGCAGCACCGCCGCGGCAAAAGCAATACCCCAGATAGGAATATAAATCCCCTTCTCAAGCGATAACATGGCTCCTAACGAGGGCTTCTGAAAAAGCATAACAATACATGCTATCACAAATACGGCAAGCTGCGTAATGTATAAGTTGATCAAAAGCATTTTGTCATTTAAAGATTGAATATCCACTTTTTGAAACTTAAACGGCTTGAAATTAAATTTTTTCATCAATTATTCCCTTTTTCGACAATATCACCTATACTATCAATAGAATTTAAGATAAGGAGCTAGGGTCATGAATAAGCGGCTGTCACGTACCGATTACTTATTTGCCATCATGTTTATCTTTATGCTTGTGCTTGCTCTTGGCACCTTCTTCTTCGGCCTCAGAATGGGACAAGAACGAGCTACAACTAAGTATGAGGACCTGCTCTTCAAAAAAAATGAAGCAGCTAATGGATACTCTGCTTATCATCAACAATATTTGGTGTCCTACTATCATACCATTTATCAGCCATACAGGGAATTTCATAAGAAATGGTTTGAGAAAATCAACGAATTGGAACAAAACCGATCTGCGGACGGGGCCCTTATATTAAAAGAATTAAGTAAAATGGCTAAAGAGAAATACGATGAATTAAGCAATAAAGCAATGCCGGACTCATCTCCACTGCTCCAAGAAGCCCAACAAAATTATGCAAAGAGCCTCAAGCTCTTTCATGAAGCCTTAAACACTCTAACCGCGAGAGCGAACGGAATGCCTGGAGCTGACTTGGTTACACTAATGGATAAGGATGTATATTTATCCGAGGCCAAGCAATTTTCACTGAACTCACAAAAAAACTACTATGAATCGATCATCAAATGGAACGAAGCCGACAACCCTCAGCTAAAAAAGGTCGATGTGAATAAACCGCTTCTCCTTGCGGATTGGAGCACCTTGAGTCTGAACGTAAAGAATGATTACATAGCACAATCGCTTGCTACAGGTAAATCCTTCACATCCTTTACCCCACAGGACTTATCTGTTCGTATCGATGAAATTATATTTTCCGGGCAAGCCAAGAAAATGAATCTCAACGAGGTTCATCAAGTTATCGGCGTGCTTCTGGCAACGGAAGCAGTACGTACCGGCGATTTCATCCGCAATAAAGCGAAGTTTTATCCGACTGAAGTACTTCCACAGCTGCCTTTCTTCTCAAGTCAGAACTAACCCAAAATGAAGCCATCGTGAAGGAGCCTTGTTCCCGAAACGATGGCTTTTCATTTGTACACGAAAGCCTTAATCGTACTGGAACCCTCTGAGCATCGCAACCGCTGCCATGCCACCCTCCACATTAATTACATCCTCATACCCTTGCTCTTGTAAAAAATAGCAGACATTAGCGCTACGGACGCCATGGGCACAAATGATATATAATTTACGATCTCTTGGTAGCTGATCCAAATTACCGGGGATCGTATTCATGGGTATTAATATGGACTCTTCGAGGTGATAATATTCCCATTCCATTCGTTCACGTACATCTATGACTAAAGCATCTTCAAGCTCACCCCGATTAAGTATTCCGGTAAATTCTCTTGGTGAAATCATTTCAAATGAGTCCATATCCATCACTCCTCTTAACTGTGTTGATTGAAGAATAAACGAAAATTCATATTAGATCAACCCAAAACCATTGCTTTTCTGCTGAGTTTGCCATAAAATATGGTAGTGTTCTTAGTCAAGTCAATCTGCATTTATTAAGTACACACTGCTATTATTAATTAGGTTTTGAATAAGCTGTGACAACATTCTTCATCTATTGACACGACCTTCCAGGTCATGTTACGCTTATGAAAATTTCATTTGTAACAAAACATTGACGGAGAAAGTGTAAACCCAGTAATGCGCAGAGAGCCGATGACAGGTGCGAATCGGACATTATTGTTTACACAGAGCACTCCAGAGTTGCTGAACTGAAAGTACAGGGACATTCATTGGATACCTGTTTCCTATAGGTACAGCCGGGTAGAAACCGTTATATTTCCGGGTCTTTAACAAAGACCCATAAGGTTGCAGGTGCGAGCTTGCAGCGAATTAGGGTGGTACCACGAAAGTTACTCTTCGTCCCTTGTATACGGTAATCGTATGGGGATGAGGAGTTTTTTTGTGTTTGTGTTTAATATGAATTGGAGGTCAGTGAGAATGTATAAAGTGTTGGTTATGGATGGCATCAGCGATTTGGGAATCCAACTGCTGAATGACGCAGCTGATGTAACAGTGGATAAGAAAGCAGGTCTCTCTGAGGATGAACTGGTTGCAATCATTGCTGATTACGATGCGATGATGGTACGCAGTCAAACGAAAGTAACTGAACGTATTATGGCCGCAGCTCCTAAGCTTAAAGTAGTTGGCCGTGCAGGTGTAGGAGTCGACAACATCAACCTGGAAGCCGCTACTCAGCGTGGTATCGTAGTTATTAACGCTCCTGACGGCAATACAATCGCAACTTGCGAATTAACATTCGCGATGATGATGGCTGTTGCTCGTTCCATTCCTCAAGCTTACAAAAAAACAGTTGAAGGCGAATGGGATCGTAAAACATTCGTAGGCGTAGAGCTTCGCAATAAAGTATTGGGAATTCTCGGTATGGGCCGAATCGGCAGCGAGGTAACCAGACGTGCAAAAGTATTCGGGATGGAAGTCATCGGATATGACCCGTTCCTTACTGAAGAGCGTGCAGAGAAACTTGGCGTAAAGTTGGGTACTGTTAATGAAATAGCAGCTCAAGCCGATTTCATAACTGTCCACACACCACTTACGAACGAAACCCGACACATTATCGCACGTCCTCAATTCGAATTAATGAGAAAAGGCGTAAGAATTATTAACTGCGCCCGCGGCGGCATCATTGATGAGCTGGCATTGGTTGAAGCGATTGAGTCCGGTATTGTCGCAGGAGCTGCTTTTGACGTGTATGAACAAGAGCCGCCGCAAGCAGACCATCCGTTCTTGAATAATCCAAAGATCATTGTAACCCCTCACTTGGGCGCTTCAACTGTCGAAGCTCAAGAGAACGTGGCTATTGATGTATCTGAGGAAGTGCTTCATATCTTGCGTGATGAGCCTTTCAAAAATGCGGTTAACATGCCTCCGGTTCCGGCAACCGTTTTGAATCAGCTTCAGCCTTACTTCTCGCTTGGCGAAAAGCTGGGTCAATTCATTGGACAAACAACAGAAGGTGCTGTTAAAGAAATCGTTGTAAGTTATGCCGGCGATTTGGCAGATGTGGACACTACTCCACTTACCCGCTATATTGTCAGAGGTATCTTGTCCAACCAATTAGAGGGTGTGAATATCGTTAATGCGATGCACCTAGCCAAATCACGTGGCGTTAACGTCGTTATTCAAAAGTCAGCAGCAAGCAAAACATTTACTAATTTGCTGTCTGTTACACTTAAAACCAAAAATGAAGAACATATAGTTGCAGGTACACTACTCAGCGGTTATGGCGAGCGTATCGTACAAATTGATCAATATCCTGTAGATATCGCACCAAACGGAAATCTTCTTCTTATCTCACATAACGACAAACCAGGTATCATCGGTAGAGTTGGAACATTGCTTGGAAGCAACGATGTCAACATCGCGACCATGCAGGTAGGCCGTAAAGTGATTGGCGGTTCCGCTATTATGGTACTAACAACAGATAAGCAGACTCCAAAAGAAGTTCTAGGCCAATTGGTTCAGCTTCCTGATCTAACTCACGTAAGTGAGCTTTCCCTTTAGTAATTGGCTAAGTTAACCTAATTGTTTCACGAACAACAAGATAAAGTCGTACATTTCAACAAAAAGAGAGCCTCTGATCCTAGAATCGGAGGCTCTCTTTTAAATTTTAGGGTCTTTCAGAGGAAGAATTACGGAAAATGTCGTTCCTTGACCTACTGTGCTTTTAACCTGTACAGCTCCCTGATGTGCCTCCACAATGTTGCGAACAATAGACAGTCCCAAACCTGTCCCTCCTGAAGTGCCCCTTGTACGAGCCTTGTCAGCCTTATAGAATCGTTCAAAGATATAAGGCAAATCACTTGCAGCTATTCCATAGCCTTCGTCGCTTATTTCAATAAGAACCGCTTTCTCACCTTTATACTGAATGGTATCTGCACGCATTCCAATTGCCGCGTCTTGAGGAGTGTGCCGAAAAGCATTATCCATCAAGTTCGTCATTACCTGCTCCAGCCTGTCTTCATCTACTTCATGCAAAATAAGTTCCTGTTCCGGAAGCTCGCAGGTTAAAGAAATATTCTGGTCCTTGGATAGCACGGCAAACTTTCGGTGGATTCGTTTCATAAAGCTTCCTACATCCATCGGTCTGAAATGAAGCTCCAGATTGCCTGTTTCCATACGGGCAAGGTCCAGCAAATCTCTCACTAGCCTTCCCATCCGCAAAGACTCATCATGAATAACCTGAGCAAGCTCCTGGCGCTCTTCAGGCGTTGCTGCGATATCATCGAGCAGTGCCTCGCTGTATCCTTGGAGCATCGATAAAGGCGTTCGCAGCTCGTGGGATACATTAGCCACGAAATCCTTGCGCAGCTTATCCAGCCTAAACTCCTCCGTAACATCACGAAGCACAGCTACAACGCCACGTACAGCATCTCTCGAATACAAAGGCGCCATTACAACGGACCAAACTTCGTTTTGGACATGGAGCTTGGAAGATATCTCGTGAGCCCCGCTAATCACATCATCAAACAGCATTTTCATCGGTTCAGGTATTTTTCCATCCTGCACTTCCAAAGATGAAATGACAGATCCCTCGTTCTTCAAATCATCATTCCATTGAATCTCGTTCCACTCCGTAATAATCTTATACCCTTGCGGATTGGTAAGAATCACATTTCCATCTGCATCAAAAGTGACTACTGCGTCCGTCATACTTCGCAGCACGCTCGACAGATGTTCTTTTTCATGACTTAAAGCCTTAATTGTATCCGATAGCTCCTCACCCATGCGGTTAAAGGTTTTGCCGAGCTCTCCAATTTCATCGGTAGATGCTATCGGAACTCTTGTACCGTATTCGCCATGTGAAATCAAATCCGCCGCTTTCTTAAGACGCAGCAGAGGCTGGGTAATTTTCGTAGAAAGAAAGAAGGTGAAGAAGGTGGTCATCAGAAACCCGATAACCCCAACATAAGCAAACACTCGCTTTACATAAGCTTGCGTGACCTCCACCGATTGAGTGGATTGATATACTATAGCGGCGCCGATAATATTTTGCTGAGCGCTGTCCTTTAATGGAACTGCAACAGCTGAATATTGGCTATTCGTATACTGCTTCTTCCCCCCTGATGTTCCAGCAACCTGGTTATCTATCGACTCACCAGCGAACACAGCTTGAAGCGATTGCTTGGTAAAAAAATCATCATAATGCAAATCATTCAAATTGCCATTATCGTGAAAAGTGTTCAATTGCTTTAAATCGGTATTAATAATAAATACATTCGCTTCCTGCGCGCTCAATAAATCATTGACCAGGTTTATATAACGGTCTTCTTCCATATGACTTGAAATGCCGCTTGCAACTTTGGCAGCAAGCCTGTGCAAGTTTTCCGTTTGATCCTGTGACTTAGGAAAGGACGTTTCGATATATTGACTAAGAAATAAACCTAATACAACCAATATTACAGCAACCAATCCAATAATGGTCAGCCATAGCTTTCCTACTACGCTTTTTAAAATAAACACTTTACTTAGGCACCTCTAGCTTGTAGCCTACACCCCACACAGTTGTAATCATGGATGCAGCATCCGGAGATACTTTATTCAACTTCTCTCTCAGCCTTTTAACATGAGTATCAACGGTACGCAGATCCCCAAAAAATTCGTAATTCCAAACGTCCTTTAATAGCTCCTCACGGGAAAACACTTTGTCCGGAGAAACAGCCAAATAATGCAGCAGCTCATATTCTTTAGGAGTAAGAGCCACTTCCTGTCCACCGGCACTTACACGGTGAGCGTCATGCTCTATTACAAGGTTCGGGAACACGATATTGTTGCTGGTGTTGACTTCCTTGGACAAGTAAGCCGTAACGGATGATCTGCGCAAAATCGCTTTGACCCGATAAATCACCTCACGTGGGCTAAAAGGCTTCACAACGTAGTCATCAGCGCCCATTTCAAAGCCTTGGACACGGTTCGTCTCTTCACCTTTAGCTGTTAGCATAATAACCGGTGTAGACTTTACCTGACGCAATCTTGCACACACTTCATTGCCATCGATACCAGGCAGCATGACATCAAGAAGTATCAAATCATAGTCAACTTCCAATGCATATTTCAGAGCTGTCTCGCCATCTTCCGCCTCTTCGATAATAAAATTTTCCTTTTCCAAATACATCCGCAGTAATCGGCGAATTCTCTCTTCATCATCGACTACCAATATTGTCATTTTCGCTTCTTGCATGGATATCAGCCCCTTCTCAACAAATTATACGCCCGAGTAAGAATGTAGTCCGGCAATAACAAGGTTAACGCCGATTAATGTAAACATTACAACCATAAACCCAATAACCGCAAGCCACGCAGACTTCTTCCCCTGCCAGCCTTTGGATAAACGAAAATGTAAATAGGCGGCATAGTACAACCATGTAATTAATGCCCATACTTCTTTGGGATCCCATCCCCAGAAGCGTCCCCAGGCTTCAGCAGCCCATATCATTGCAAATATCAATGCTCCCAGTGTGAAAATGGGATAACCAATGGCGATCGCCCGATAGCTGATCTCATCGATATCCTCTCCATCAATACCATGAAGCATCGGGCTTAGCGCTGTACCCAATGGTTTACGGACAACAATCCGAAGCAAACCATACAAGATCAAGCCCGCAAGAACAGACCATACAACCGTATTCAGCTTCCTTCCTGCATTCGCTCCCTTCATCCATGATGGAGCTTCGAATGGAGCTTCTGTCATACCGAGGAACGGCTTCATATCCAATTGCTCCCCTTGGTATGGTTTAAAGATCGGTGGCAGCACATAATCTACAGGCTGCTTTATAGTACGTTCAATACCCTCTTTATCGGTGTATGTAACATCGTTCGCAAACTTGGCATGATAGCCTGATGCATTGAATCCGAATATAGATACAACGAACGCGATGATCATAACCAGGAAAAATAACGTGAACTCAACCCCGCGCTGCTCTTTACGATCCACAGCTTCCTTGCTTTTGAAATTAACACTGCGCAGCAAGTACATAAGTCCGGCCGCAAACCCTACGGCAAAGAAGGCTTCGCCTGTCGCAGCAGTAGTCACGTGGATTTTGAGCCAATAGCTTTGCAAGGCGGGAATCAATGGTTGAATTTCTTTAGGGAATACCGAAGCATAGGCGATAATGATAATGCCAACGGGAAGTGCAAAAGCACCGAGCACCGGAGCACGGTACAGAAAATAAACAATGATAAAAGCAAACATAATCATCATGCCGAGGAAGGTCATAAATTCATACATATTGCTAATTGGAATATGTCCGCCTTCCACCCAACGCAAGAAGAAAAAAGAAATATGACCAAGGAAGCCGACAATAGTCAATCCTATTGAAACATTTCCCCATTTCTTTATGTGTGCCTCAGGATCATTCTGATTCCACTTTTTGCCGAGAATTGCGATAACAAAGCTCAAGAATGCAGCATTATACACAATAAACGCGATTAACAAAAACAGACTGCTGTCCACTATTTCACCACTCCTGCTTCCAACGATTTAGGATCTACATCTATACCTGACTTATGAAGAAATTGAGCTACTTCCTTACGGACCCCAAACCAGTTTTTGCTTGTATGCGCACCCAACGCTAATTTTCCATTATCAATACGAAGCCAAATCCGTCTATGATGCCAATAAAAGCCCATAATTAAGCCAATCATTGAAATCGTAGCTCCAACCCAAACGAACGGCATAGCCCGGTCAATACGTATATTTAAATAACTGATATATTCGGAAAATTTAACATCGGTCATTGAATTTACAGATAACTCCAGCTTGTCGGCCATGGCTCCATTGATTTTATCCTGCTGAAATGATTCCTTATCTATCTGTCTTGGGAAATAAAGATAAGGCTCGCCTTGAGGCAGCAAATCAGGTCCAGTTATAGAAAAAATAAAGGCAGGCATTTTCGGTTCATTCGAGTTAGTCATCGGCATGCCTTTGGAATCCAACCCAAAATCAGGGAAATAAGCTTTCAATGTCAAAGTATAAGCACCAGCTTTATAGCTTTCAGCCGGTCTCGACATGGAAAGATCAATACTTCCGTAAGCTTCACCTGTTTTTTTATTTTTGAGAGTCGGCTTCACTGAAATCAGCATCGGTGATTCCTTATAATCGAATTGATAGGCCATAAAACCTTTATATTGAAGCGGCGTATTGACGATAATATCTTGTCGGTACACTTCCTTGAGCTGCGGCTCTTTCCCGGATTCATTGCAATCAGCCGTGCATTCATACAAGACGGCTTTGGTCTCATACACTTTGGGAACAGCCTGCTGCTTCTCGCGGAAACCTTCAGACATTTCCTGCTCGCTATAATATTCAAGTGTAAATTTTTCATTTTTCAAATAATAAGGTGTATCCGTAATTTTGACGGCTTGACCCTCAGGAAAAGCAATATGTTGATCCATATGCCAGCCTGGAATACCTCTCATCAACACAGCCATGAGAAAAATAATGAGCCCAATGTGATTGATGTATGGACCCCAGCGGCTAAACCTGTATTTCTCCGCAAGTAATGCGGTTCCATCCTTGTGTACACGGTAATTCTGTTTTTTAAGCAGCACAGCGGCTTGATCTACCCATTCCAATTCCTCTGCCTTAGAGTCCTCAGCTGCAGCCAGTTTTTTATTGTTAAACGGTCCTTCGTAAGATACCTTTTGCCGTAAAATAAAGTCCAGATGTTTGCGAATCTGCTGCTTATTGAGTGCACGGTAAAGCGGCAGCACACGATCCAGGCTACACACGACAAGCGACGTCCCAATCATAAAAAGGAGGCCAATAAACCACCATGATTCAAACGTGTGCGATAAACCTAATAAATAATATATCTCTCCAAATGTTCCATAGGTGTCCTTGTAGTAGGTAGAAGCATCAAAATTGAGAAAGGTGCTTTCCTGAGGATATATCGTACCCAGCGATGATCCTATGAGTGTAATAATAATCAGATAAATAGCGATCTTTACAGAGGAAAAAAAGTTCCATACTTTATCCAGAAGGTTTGGATTTTCCTTCTGTGACCGTCTGGCCACCCCATCGTAGCGCATTTCAAGTGGAGCTTCACCCTTGACCTCATACAAGGGCTTGCCACAGGATTCGCAAAGAACGGTACCTACATGATTCTGGTGTCCGCATTCGCATTTTGTGTTTTGAATCATGGTGGTCCTCCTAAGAGTTAGTTTGTGAGCTGGTTCAGCTGTGCAGCGTTGCGTAAAAGAGAGCGCCTGCGGCCGCTGTTGAAAGAGTGTTCCCTGATTCGGAAAAGATCTACGCTGTAGGAACACTCTTTCAAAGGCGGCACGAAACTCTCCGGCTGCTCTCTTTTACTCCACTGAAGCAAACCACCGAGACAAATAACTCTAGTCGTTATTTAGTAGTAAGATAAGCAAACTCCCCCGGGTCGTTTGCGTCGCTTGTGTAGAACAAGAGAAACCAAAAGAAAAGCCAGAATTAAGCAGGATTTAAATAATCCCCAGCGTTCAGCCTTATTTGTCTTTAGGACCGATACAGAAGTTACTTGGAAGCTGAGATGGAAGCAATGGTTTGCTCAATGAAGGCTTCTGTCATTTCGCCGATCCAAATCTTGGCGATTTTACCGTCGGGGCCAACAAAAAAGGTCGTGGGGTAATTCATAACACCGTAGCGCTTGCGCGTTTCCTCGTTATCATCCAGCAAGATAGGAAAAGTAATTTTGTATTGATCAATGAAATTTTGGACGGTAATCTTGCTTTCCCCCAAATTCAAACCAAAAAATTCCACCTTCTGAGCGTTTCGTTTATCAAACTGATGCTGGATCGCCGGCATTTCATCTTTACAAGGAGGACAGAAAGTACCCCAGAAGTTGATCATTACCGTCTTCCCTTTATAATCAGACAGCTGATGCTTCTTGCCATCCAACCCAACAAGCGTGAAATCCGGAGCCTTGCTGCCTTCTACCGGTTTCTTGTCCTTAGCATACAAATTATTGATTAACGTTAACGCCCCAATCAAAAGAACAGCAGAAAAAATAATCAGCTGCACCCATCGTTTATTTTTTCCCATTGGTTTACACCTCAAACCTTTGCTTATCGAACCTAACACCTATTATATCGAAAATTACAGTCCGTGCTTATTTCCCTTTTTGAATATTATGTGTCTTGAGCGCGTTGTCTGTCAGTTCTTTGATTTCCTGCGTTGTTAAATGGCGATATCTGCCGCGGCCGACACCTGTCAGAGCCAACGGCCCAAACATAACGCGTCGAAGCCTGGTGACGGGAAATTGGATCGCATCAAACATCCGGCGAACCTGTCTGTTTCGACCCTCATAAATGGTTATGGAGACGATAGTTTCTTTACTTTCCGGATTGATGTCATGATAATCAACCTCCGCAGGAGCAGTCATACCGTCCTCCAGCTCAATCCCGCTGCGCAGCTTGTCCAAAAGTGATCCATGAGGCACACCTTTTACAGTAGCATGATATGTACGAGGGACATGGTGCTTCGGATGTGTCAACAGGTTGGCAAACTCGCCGTCATTAGTTAACAGCAGAAGCCCTTCTGTGTCATAATCCAGCCGGCCGACCGGGTATATCCGCTCAGGGATATCCTTAATAAAGTCTGTGACAATTTTGCGTCCGCCTGGATCTGAAGCACTAGTAATTACTCCCTTTGGCTTATGAAAGAGCACATATACCTTTTTCTGCTGCCGGATGGCTCGTCCGTCCACATGGATCACATCCTGGTTGGCGCTTACTTTCACGCCCAAGGTTGTGACCACTTCGCCATTGACCATAACACGGCCTGCAGTAATTAATTCCTCACATTTTCTCCGGGAGGCAACTCCCGCTTCTGCCAATACTTTTTGTAATCGTTCCATTGGTCTCTATTCACCTCAACCCTAATGATACCTATCCTCAGACGAAATCACAAGCTGCGACCAAGGAAAGAATGCGCCCGGGCAAGATATAGTATGAGGGAAAATGTCATCATGCTGGAACTTGAACGTATCCGCCAATCTTAAAACCAATTTATTCAACAAAAAAAATTGCTCTTTTTCTTCCAATGAAAAAGGATGACGATGATCGGAGAAATCACCTTCGAGGCAAATATGAATATACAAAGGGTCTGTTTGTTCGGAAGAAGGGATGATCGATCCATTGCGGGCGATAAAAAAATCATACCCTTTTCCATTGATGGAGGGACAAATTGAATGGTGAATGACAATTCCAAAAAACTGCACGCAGCTCACTCCTATGTGCAACCATAGCTTCCATTGCAGCTTGAAGCCGGTTATCACTTCTAATGCGTTAGCTGGTACAGTATATGTGCGGAGAAAAGCGAGGGTTCTAGGCAAAAACTAAATAACAAATAAGTATAGAGGCCACAAAACCAACAATATCCGAAATTAATCCTACCTTAAGAGCATAGCTTGCTTTACGAATACCGATTGCCCCAAAGTAAACAGTGATCACATATAAGGTTGTATCTGTACTGCCCTGAATTGTCGAAGCGATACGACCTATCATGGAATCCGGACCAAATTGCTGCAACAAATCGGTAGTGAACGCGAGCGACCCTGCCCCCGTAATTGGACGCAAGATCGCTAAAGGCAGCACTTCACTTGGTATTCCAATCATCTCGAAGAAGGGCCTCGACCACCCAAGCATCAGCTCCATAGCTCCTGATGCACGAAATACACTGATCGCCACCATCATCCCGACAAGATGAGGGATAATGCGGATTGCTGTGTCAAAGCCCTCCTTCGCACCATCAACAAACGATTCATAGACCGGTACTTTACGATAAGCTGCATATAAAGGAATAAAAACAATGATAACAGGAATGGCCCACGCCGAAATTAAATTCACGATTGAGTACAAGGGAATCATCCTTTCCCTTTTGGATTATGCTTGGAGGATTGGCCCTGCAGCATTAAATATTTCCGTCTGTACCATTTGTCCACAAGAATAGCAGCAACAGTCGAAACAATCGTTGCAAGCAAGGTAGTGCCAACAATTTCGGCCGGGTTAACGGAGTTATAATTCATACGAATGGCAATTAATGTAGTTGGAATAAGCGTAATGCTTGCAGTGTTGAGCGCAAGAAGTGTGCACATTGCCGGACTCGCAATATCCTTATTCGAATTCAAGGTTTGCAGCTCCTGCATCGCCTTAATTCCCATCGGAGTGGCTGCATTTCCAAGCCCTAAAATATTGGCTCCCATATTGGACATGATATATCCCAAAGCCGGATGATCCTTGGGTACACTAGGAAATAAGAAGCGCACCGCCGGCCGAAGCAACGCAGACAGCACCCGCAGCATACCGGCATCCTCAGCGATACGCATAATGCCAAGCCAAAAAACCATGATGCTGATAAGACCAAAGCAAACGGTTACCCCGCTTTTGGCTCCATCAAAGGTGGCCTGCGTAACCAACTCTATCTTGCCTTGCGCTGCAGCGACAATAAAGCCGGCAACGATGAAAAATAACCAAATTATATTTACCATGAGTTATCGCCACTCCCTCCCCGATTTGGCTGTCAATCGGTATTTCCCATAAACAAGACTCTCACTAGAAAATGCAAATTAAATAACCATCTATCCATAACTGACACTTCGCCTATTCCCGTTTCCGTAAACGAAAATGCGCTGCTTTCTTTAAGCTTCAATCTTGGGCTGTCTTTCATATATATAGGCACGCTGCCAATCGATTTGCCGTTTAACAAAAACTGTTGTTTTCCTAATTCCCCCATCCGAAAATATATCGAATCCTGACTATTGAAATCTAATTTCGATGTAACTTGCGCTTTCTCCCCATCAAGAACAGGGTAGGCGAAGCTCGCTCCTGCCACATATTCCGTACCTTGGATGACATCTCCTTTTTGAACATAAGTTTGCAAAGGATAGTTCTTAAAGCCATAGTCCAACAACTTGGAATGGTCAGCCCAGTCATCTGAATCGTTAAGAGTGACGACAGCCAATTGCTGCCCATTACGTGTAGCAGAGGATACGAGGCATCGTTTAGACAGCTTTGTATAGCCCGTCTTCACTCCATCTGCGCCTTCATACAGGTTAAGCATCTTATTTTTATTCAACCATGTGTAATCCCAGGCTTCATTGGGATTAGGTGCTTTTTTCACCTTCGTCTTCACGATCTCTTGAAATACCGGATTTCGCAATGCGTAGGCTGTCAGCTTGGCCATATCGTTTGCAGTGGAATAGTGGTTTTCCTGATCCAGACCTGAAGGGTTTTTAAAGCTGGAATGTTCCATGCCGATCATTCTGGCCTTCTCATTCATCAGATAGACAAATCCATCCAATGTGCCTCCCACATGCTCTGCAATCGCAGTTGCTGCATCGTTGCCTGAGCGGAGCATCATTCCATAAAGCAGATGCTGCAGGCTCATTTCTTCATTCAATTTCAAATAAATAGAGGAGCCTTCTTTGCCAAATGCATTTTTACTTATAGTAGCGGTACTCGATAGATTGCCATGCTCGATTGCAACGATCGCCGTCATGATTTTAGTTAAGCTGGCAATACGCATGGATTTATCACCCTGACTGCTGTACAGCAATCTCCCGGAACGCACATCTATCAAGGCCGCGGCTTCTGCATGTGTAGAAATTGAGGGAGCAGCTTGTACGCTTACAGGCAAATAAATTACAGAACTAAGCAGCGTCAAAGCAATTAACAGCATAACCATTCTTTTCATCTGGATCCTCCTAAGAACTTTGGCTCGAGCAAAGTTTACTTCGCAAGCAACGACTTGCAGACCTATATCTTGTACATATATATGCTTATCTACAACAGTTATGTCCAAACAAAAAGAACCCCGCCAAAGAACTTAGTTCCTCGCAGGGCCATAATTTTGTTTTATATTATGATACAAAAGCTTTAAGCTAGACGATAAAGTTCTGATTTTCGATATTATTAGTTACGGATGTCCCATTGCTTGTTCCTGTACCGGCAGTCATCCCATTGGCTGTATTGCCTTTCATCATGCTCTGAATCCTGTCAACTACAGTCGGCGCAGAATCGATCAAGCGCTCCAGCAGATGTGTCTGATTATCAAGCGGTACAATTTTGACACCTAATTTACTTACCACGAGGAATGCGATCGGAGTAATCGATACCCCACCTCCGCTACCTCCACCAAATGGGAGAGATACTTTGGCGTTTGCCGCGTCATTGTGGCTCGTACTGTTTTCCTCAGCGCTAAATTCACTACCTCCAGCCGCAAATCCAAAGCCTACCTTCGATATCGGCATAATTACACTTCCGTCAGGGGTTTCCACAGGGTCACCTACAATTGTGTTAACGTCCACCATCTCTTTGATGTTTTCCATGGCCGTCTTCATTAACCCTTGTATCGGATGTTCTGTCATCGTCATATCGTCCTCCTTCATCTTTTTATAAAAAAGTTCTTTTAAGCATTTGTTAGAATTCCCTGCAAGGATGCGGCATATTCTCGAATTCCTGTTGTCAAAAAATCACATTGCACGATCCGGCTAGAGCTCTGACTTATGCCTTAAACAGTACACGCTGCCATGTTCTCCATCCATCCTTGACCTTTATAATCCGAACGAGCAAATGAAATCCGGCCAACATAATGTAATACAATCGAATACGGGCCAGGCACAGTACCTCAGTTGAAAACTTCACCTCGTTGAATTTTGGTTCAACCATAAGTTCCGGTCGGGTATCCAGTTTAATGAACCGAAACACAAATCCGAGCAGAGAAGTTTTTAATCCCCATACCATGCCTGTCGTTAATGCAGTTTCAGCAGCATCGCCAACTCCCACGGACGTTTTCCAAACTACTCGTGTACAATGAATATGTCCCAATGTATTTAGAAGCCACTGGTGAAATTGAAAGCAATGACTCAGAAGATCGCGCATTGCATCAAAAGCTTCTTTAATTGTTTTTTTTGTAATTTTTTTCTCTGTATTGGAAACTACATGCTCCTGGGCCTTATCCACGTATTCCGCCTTGACACCTACTCCTTCAGAAAAGCCTTTAAAAACAATAACAGGGACTGTGATTCGTTTCTTCACTAAGCCAAATACAGCTCGAACATCGAAAACAATTTCATCATCATCTTTTTTTCGCATCAATGTAAGACTAAACTTCACATTACTTGAAATTAACATGACTAATAATACAACAGCTACTCCTGCCATCCAGGGCCAAACCATGATTAACCCTCCACTCCCGCAGCCTTCAATAGGAAAAAGAAAAACTCCCAACGCAAGAAGCGCTGCTTCTTCTCATTTAGGAGTTAGTATAGCCCTGTATTGGCAAAACATTCGCTGTTACAATCAGGCCGTTCTGCCTGTTTATACCTGTTGTATGCCTGTTTATTCCGTGTCAGATACATCCTCGAAGGTAATTTGTGTAGTGTCCTCACTTCCGAGCTTATCGAATAAAAGTCTGGTTTCTTCCTCTAAATTATCTTCATTATGGAATAGCGATGATTCCGGGAGCTCTGCAATACTGGCCAAAGCAAAATAATCGAGAAATGATTTAGTTGTCCCATAAAGAATAGGACGGCCTGGAGCATCTGCGCGATCCACCTCATGAATTAAATCTTTGGCCACCAGCGTCTGCAAGGCACGATCGGCTTTAACCCCTCGGATTTCCTCAATTTCTACTCTGGTGATAGGCTGCTTATAAGCAACAATTGCCAATGTCTCTAACGCTGCCTGCGATAATGAAGTGCGGGATGGGGAATACGCTAGCCGCTCAAAAAAAGGAGCATGTGCCGGCAAGGTTGTTAATTGAAAAGTTCCTGCAAGCTCCACGATTTGCAGCCCTCGCTTACCGCGGCGCAAATCAGCTTTCAGATCCAATACAAGCCCCCTGATGAAATCAGTATTTTGCTCAAGCACCTCGGCTAAATGTTTGACATCGAGACCTTCATCACCCGCTACAAACAGAAGGCCCTCAATAACTGATTTCATCTGCCGTGAATCCATTTGCTGTCCCATCCTCTCTTGCCTGAATCACAATTTCCTCAAATAATCGATGCTGGTAGCATACAACAGCCTTTATCTTCATCAATTCAAGCAGCGCTAAAAATGTCGTAACAATCCCTTCACGGGACATGTCCTCATCAATTAATTTAGAGAACAGCAGCTTGCCGCCAGCTTGCTCAAGCCATAACACAACTTCCTTCATCCGATCCTTAACAGATATCTCATCCTTGCGGATTTTGGCAATCATGTTCCGGCTTGTCATTCTCCGAAGTGCCTTTTGAAAAGCATAAACCAAATCTGCAACATTCAGGCCCTTGACCGGATTCTCAATTATATGAGGGATGTAAGGGGTCAAATCCTCAGGCTCACGGGTATAGATGAGGCTTCGCTCCAGCTCTTTATCTCTTAAATGGTCGGCTATCGCTTTATATTTACGATACTCAATCAGCTTGGCCACGAGCTCAGCTCGCGGATCATAGTCCTCATCGAGCATATAATCATCATCATAATCAAACTCAATAATAGGCGGCTTCGGCAATAACATCTTGCTTTTAATAGACAAAAGCGTTGCTGCCATAACAAGAAATTCACTCGTTACTTCAAGCTCCAGCTCCTGCATATCTCCTATATATGCCATATATTGATCTGTAATTTCCTTGATAGGGATGTTATATATGTCTACCTCAGATTTATCTATAAGATGCAGCAGCAAATCGAGGGGGCCCTCAAACATATCCAGTTTGTATGTAACTTTATCCAACTAGATTTTCCCCCTAAAAGCTTTCCTGATGAAAGCTATCTTCGTAAGCAATAATTATTTAAATATATTTGGCATACATAATAAATGGTTCTTTCGCAAGCAATGCTGAGCTTCCATAAGGAAACTCAGCATGTGTAGTTTACTCTATTATACTGATTTTATAGGAAAAAGCTAAATTAAGATAGTTGTTTTGTCAAATTTGCCATTTCAATTGCAGTTACAGCTGCTTCCCAGCCCTTATTACCGGCCTTAGTGCCTGCTCGCTCTACCGCTTGCTCGATGGAATCTGTAGTCAACACTCCAAAAATAGTAGGAACGCCAGTCTTTAAATTGATAGCTGCCACCCCTTTTGCTGCTTCACTGCATACATAATCGAAATGTGGTGTTGAACCACGAATTACGGCACCTAATGTGATGACTGCATCATATTTGCCGCTTTCAGCCATTTTTTGTGCTATTAGCGCGATTTCAAATGCGCCGGGAACCCAAGCCACTTCTACCTCATCCTCAGTAGCTCCGTGACGCTTCAACGCGTCCAAAGCCCCGCCCAGCAGCTTGCTGGTGATGAATTCATTAAATCTTCCAACAACGATTCCGTATTTCAGTCCTACTGATATTAAATGTCCCTCGTATACTTTTGCCATGTTTGTTCAACATCCTTCCGATTTTTTATATTTGAAAATCAAGCAAATGGCCTAATTTTTCTTGCTTCGTATGCAAGTAATTGGAGTTGGACTCGTTTTCTTCCATCTGAATGGGAACACGCTCCACCACTTCTAAACCATAACCCTCCAACCCTTTAATCTTCCGCGGATTGTTGGTAAGCAGACGGATTTGGGAAACTCCTAAATCTTTTAGAATTTGAGCGCCAATACCGTATTCCCGCAAATCAGGGGCAAAGCCCAGCTTAATATTCGCGTCAACCGTGTCTAAACCTTGTTCCTGAAGCACGTAAGCCTTCAATTTGTTAATCAAGCCGATACCGCGACCCTCTTGCCGCATGTATAGCAGCACACCTGAACCCGCTTCGTCAATCTGCTTCAGCGCTGCATTTAATTGTGGCCCACAGTCACAACGATGGGAATGAAATACATCACCGGTCAAGCATTCGGAATGTACCCGAACCAGCGTAGGAACCGAACCGTCAATTTTGCCTTTGACCAATGCAACATGCTCTTTAGAATCCAATGCGTTCGTGTAAGCTACCGCATTATAGTCACCGTAATCCGTGGGAAGCTTTACTTCAACCTCACGCTGAATTAGTTTTTCTTTCAGATTGCGGTATTGAATAAGATCCCGAATCGTAATGATTTTCATCTCATGCTTGCGGCTGAACTCAAGCAGCTCAGGAACACGAGCCATTTCCCCGTCCTCTTTAATGACCTCGCAAATAACAGCAGCCGGGTATGAGCCGCACATCCGGGCCAGATCTACCGCAGCCTCCGTATGCCCGGTTCTCCGCAGCACACCGCCTTTTTTGGCGATCAATGGAAATATGTGACCGGGACGCCGAAAATTATGAGCCTTCGTAGATGGATCGATCAAAGCTTTAACAGTCATGGAACGCTCCGATGCGGAGATGCCAGTTGTCGTATCACTGTGATCCACGGAAACTGTAAACGCGGTGCCGTGATAATCCGTGTTTCTAGCCACCATCGGGGGAAGCTCCAGCTCCTGGGCACGTTCCTCCGTAATGGGTACGCAGACAAGTCCACGACCTTCCTTGATCATAAAGTTAATGACCTCCGGAGTTGCTTTATCCGCTAATGCGATAAAGTCCCCTTCATTCTCGCGATCCTCATCATCGACAACGATGATAATTTTACCCAGGATCAAATCATAAATGGCTTCTTCAATCGTATGAAATTGGATAGGTTCCGTCATTTCCACTCCCTGCCTTTCCTTATCTCTTTTACTCTCTATTCGATTAAATAAATCCATTGTCCGCCAGAAAAGCTTCGGTTAAAGTGCTTTGCTTTTTTACCGGTCCGCTACCGCCGCGGGAATTCAACAGCTTTTCAATATATTTACCGAGAACATCTGCCTCAAGATTAACTTGATCTCCTGGCTGCTTCCTCTGTAAAACCGTTTGTGCCAAAGTATGAGGTATTATCGATACCGTGAACCGCTGCTCCGTTACTTGCACTAATGTCAAGCTAATCCCGTCTATTGTAATGGAGCCATGTGGAATCATATATCTAAGTACTTCTGTGTCCTCCGGCTCAATTTGAAACACAACAGCGTTCTCCTCCGGGACACGGCCTGTAATGATCCCTGTAGAATCAACATGCCCTTGAACGATGTGACCGCCAAAACGGCCCCCCGAAGCCATCGCGCGCTCCAAATTGACTCGATCGCCTACATGAAGCTTTTGGAGCGTTGTTCTGCGGAATGTTTCCGGCATCACGTCGACTGTTATTGAAGCTTCATCGAACTGGATAACGGTTAAACAAACACCATTCACCGATATGCTGTCGCCCAGATGTACATCCTCCAATATCCGTTTCGCCCCGACCGTCAAAACCATCGCTTGTCCCTGCTTCGTTATCCTGCGCATGGTGCCGATCTCTTCAATAATACCTGTAAACATCCCTACACCTCGTTCCTGTAAAGCGGATAACCGGCAATACAAATATCTTCTCCAAACTGCTGCACCTGAGTCCGCTCCAGTTGGATGGCATCCTTCATGGATTCGAAACCCGAGAATTGAAAATTATCAGGAGCTTGATTGCCGCCACCGATAATTTTGGGTGCAAAGAACATCAGCATCTTATCAATCAGGCCAAGTTCCAGCATGGACCCATTGAGCTGTCCACCGCCTTCAAGTAAAATAGATGAAATTTCTCTTTCTCCCAGCAATTCCATTGCTTTGGCCAGATCAACCCTTGGTCCTGCCCCACAAGCCAAAACGGTCACACCGGCAGCTTCCAGCTCATCCCGTTTGGTTGCCGCTGCTTCCTCTGTAGTAAGCACAATGGTTTCAATCGAGCGGTCCACGACAACTTTGGCATTCAGCGGCAGACGCAAGCCTGAATCTACTATCACGCGAATCGGGTGCAAGCCAGGTACATCCAACCGGGTCGTTAACATCGGATCATCACTTAGCACCGTTCCAATCCCGACCATAATCGCTTGATGCCGGTGGCGCAATGTATGCACATAGCTTCTGGATTCCGCATTCGTAATCCATTTACTATCACCTGTGCGCGAAGCGATCTTGCCATCCAGTGTGCTGGCCGTTTTCAACGTTACAAATGGCCGACGCGTCATAATGAACTTGTTGAAGGCTTCGTTCAACTGTTGGGCTTCAGTCTCCAGCAAGCCAACATCCACTTGAATACCATGATTTCTGAGCTTGGCAATGCCTGTTCCCGCTACCAGAGGATTGGGATCGCTGCAGCCGACGACTACCCGTTTAACCTTTTCCTGAATCAACCGATCGCTGCATGGCGGCGTTTGGCCATGGTGGCTGCAGGGCTCCAATGTGACGTAGGCCGTGCTGCCCTCTGCTTCCGCCCCAGCCATCTGTAGAGCATGAATTTCAGCATGGGGAGTTCCACGTTTCAGATGAGCTCCCATTCCAATGATGCGGCCTTCTTTCACCAGCACGCAGCCGACTACCGGGTTTATGCCGGTTTGACCTGTTGCGCCTGCTGCAAGCTGTATGGCTAACCGCATGTAATATTCATCATTCAAAAGCTGCAAAATTCAACTCCCTCCCCCGAATTTCAATGTCACGGTCGCTTTGTACACTTTTTTGCAACAAAAAAGCCCACTTTTCCTGAGAAAAGGGGCTTGTGTTTGATAGGCATACGTAAAAACGCAGAACGAATAGGCCATTTAGCATAGCTAAAAAATAATGACAGCACAAAGTAAACAGTCGTTGAGACTGTTAATAGAAATACCAAGGCTGGTCAATAGAAGCCATGACAAAATAAAACCGTTCCCGTTTTCCTTCTCCCATCCAGACTATACTGTCGGTCTTGGAATTTCACCAAGTCCACCGTCTGCTGCTCGCAATAAGCTGCAGAACGGGTCACGGACTGAACAAAGCGCGATTAAACGCTTCATATCACCGCCGGTGGGGAATTTCACCCCGCCCCGAAGGAAATCATCTTGCTATAGGTATCTGAATATTCAAAATACCCCAATTGATTAGAAATATTATCATTAACTCAAAAAAAAAGCAAGGAAATTATCCTCACTTTTAATTAGTTAATATATTTATTTATTTGGATATACTAAATTTATTGTTTTCTAGACTTATTTTCAACCCCAGTTCCTCTACAGCAAATCGCCAGGTCATTGGAAAATAAGTGACGTCGTTAAAAACTAAAATCGGGTATTCCTCTTTGTCATTATCAATTTCATTGTTGTTCACACGAATTGAGAAGTCCGGCAGTTTGGCATACAAATGTCTAGCCGATATGATGGCCACTTCATTGGTAAGCTTTTTGGGCGCTTGATTGCTTTTATTAATAGCGAAGCCTTTCTCGGAATCCCAACGCACATCTAACCCAAGGGCTTGTGTAAATCCCCATGTCATCGGGAAATAAGTTACACCTTCATATATTAAAACAGGGTATCTCAATATTCCATTATTCAAATGTATGTTGTTGATCATAATTTTAAAGCTTGGAAATTTAACTTCGTACGTCTTCTTCTGCTTCGCGGAGTTACTTGGAACAGAAGATTCATTCGAAGAACTCGCCGGAGAATTAGCAAATGTAAGCGAAGGAAATGAAATGAATAATATCAGGACTAATAAGCCGTGAATAAAACGGTTTTTCATGGGCTTCTGCACCTCCAGGTAGTTAATTATACCCATGACAATAATGCTGCACTCGAACTGCTCGTTCAATCGTTCAAGTATCCGTCTTGGATATAACTAATACCATCCTATGCTTGTCCCACTTCTGACATTCCACTTTATTCCAACAAATAAGCCTCTTGTTATTACTACTTCTTCCATAATGAGTCCAAGCATTAGCGGAAGTAATCATTCCGCTATGGCATGGAAAACACAAAAAACAGAGAAATAACGTAACAACCGCTTCCGTTATCTCTCTGTTTTGGTCATATTATTCCTCATTCGCTCCAAATAACGGAATCCCGACTTCCGCTATCGTGTCTTAAATTGGAGATGACAGCTTGAATAAAGGAACTCTCAGTTCCGTTCAGGAGCTTTAGAGTACATAGCTCGTACCCCGATCCAAGTATAAAAAGGAACTCTTCTGATGATTGAGTACGTTAGCCCTGTCCCCTTTGTAGTATTCTCGATGTGCATTCAAATTAAAGCGGTGTCGTATCCTCTCCCGATGTACATTCAAAGCTAAAGCGGTGTCGTATCCTCTCCCGATGTACCTTCAAAGCTAAAGCGGTGTCGTATCCTCATCCCGCCGCTATAGAGCTGCCAATCACTCGCTTAGACGGAAGTGAGGTGCGCTATTTCATTGTTTTAACGTATTATTCGAGTGAAACGGAACTAGGATCTCTTATTTGTTTAAAATAGTGCCCATTCGTCTATAAAAGTCGGAATAATGCATCTTAGTTCCGCTACTTCATGAAATGGGCTGGATTCTCAACCTATAGAGTATCGACGTTCCGTTAGAGCCGTAAGGATCTCTTATTTGTTTAAAATAGGGCCCTTTCGTCTATAAAAGTCGGAATAACGCATCTTAGTTCCGCTACTTCATGAAATGGGCTGGATTCTTAACCTATAGAGTATCGACGTTCCGTTAGAGCTGGAATCATATTAAATAGCTCCAAAGACATAGCTATGATGAATCTCCACCCCCGTTAGTGAGAGACTTTCCCTATATTCTATATAGAGTTGGCTATACGCACCGGATCGAAGACCCGTGTGCTCATCGCAATCTAATGGCTTCCATACGTTCGAGTCCATATCTCTACCTTACCAAAGGGTAAGCTTCGTTTACTCCAAACTGGCACAAAAGGCCGAATTCCCTTGTAATCCAAGGAATTCGGCCTTTTGACTTATGTAGCGATTTAGATTAAAGTTCGAGTTTACACTTCAACAATTTTAACGGATTCCATTTTGTCTCTGCCTTTGAAAGCATCAACAAGCTCCATACCGGATACAACTTTACCAAAAACGGTATGTTGACCATCCAAGTGAGGCTGAGGCTGATAAGCGATATAGAATTGGCTGCCTCCAGTGTTGCGTCCCGCATGCGCCATTGCCAAAGAACCGCGTTCATGCTTGTTAGGATTGATCTCACAGTTGATTTGGTAACCAGGACCACCTGTTCCTGTTCCGGAAGGGCATCCTCCTTGCGCTACAAAACCAGGAATTACACGGTGAAATACCAAACCATCGTAAAACCCTTCATTAGCTAATTTCTCGAAATTAGCTACAGTGTTCGGAGCATCCTTTTCGAATAAATCAATGACGACCTCGCCGCCATTAGCTAGTTTAACATGTGCTTGCTTTGCCATTATGTATATAACACTCCTTTATTATTCAATGTGTTTTATTGTACTATATATGCCCGGTCTGCACAAATTTTAGCAGAAAAACGAACGTCGGCAGCCAGTACATGACCGGAACCGACGTTCTGCCGCTTCTTTTTCGAGTTAAACCGTCTTGGAAACCTGTTTCATCCGGGAAGGAACAAGATCATTCCCTACGATATCATTATAAGATTCACGCTTCACAACAATATCAGCTTCGCCATCCTTAACGAACAAGACCGCCGGTCTGCGGATACGGTTGTAGTTGCTGGCCATTGAATAGTTATAAGCACCTGTGCAGGCTACAGCTAGAATATCTCCTGTATTCACTTTTGGCAGCTCTACATCCCAGATCAGCATATCGCCGCTCTCGCAGCATTTGCCTGCTATAGAGACTACTTCTTCAATCGGATCATTCGCCCGATTCGCAAGTGTCGCCTCATAACGCGAATCGTAAAGAGCTGGACGAGGGTTATCCGTCATCCCGCCGTCAACAGCTACATATTTACGGATACCCGGGATATCCTTGTAGGTACCAACCGTATAAAGCGTTGTACCCGAATCGCCTACAATACTACGGCCTGGCTCAATCCAGATCTCAGGTGTAGGATAATCGTATTTATTGAAGTTGGTTTTAATCGACTCCGTGATAGCCTGAACATAGCTTGCAACTGGAAGTGGAGTGTCCCCATCCACATACCGAATTCCGAAGCCCCCTCCTAAATTAATAACGGAGAAAATAAATCCAAGCTCATCACGTACCTTGGCGGCGAAACCGATAACTTTATCAACAGCCAATTGGAAACCTTCCACCTCAAATATTTGGGATCCGATATGAGAATGAACGCCCAGCAATTGGATATTCGAAAGCTGCAGCACTTCTTGAACCGCCTGATAAGCCGATCCATTGTCTAAATCGAAGCCGAACTTGGAGTCGTTCTGCCCCGTGGATATATACTCATGGGTATGCGCTTCTACCCCCGGTGTTATGCGGAATAACACATTGACCTTCTGACGTTTCTCAGCCGCAATAGCGTTCAGCATATGCAGCTCTACCTGATTGTCTACAACAAAGCAGCCAATCTGTGCGTCAATGGCCATTGCAATTTCATACGGAGTCTTATTGTTGCCATGAAAATGAATCCGCTCTGCGGGAAAACCAGCTTGCAAAGCCGTATACAGCTCGCCATCGGACACAACATCAAGCGACAATCCTTCTTCCTCTACAATGCGGCACATCGCCATAACGCAAAATGCTTTGCTTGCATAAGCGACCTGAAACTTAAGACCGGAGGCACGGAAAGCATCTACAAATTCACGGCATCTTTGACGAATCAATGCTTCATCCATTACATACAAAGGTGTTCCAAATTGTTGAACCAATTCTGTTGCATCACAGCCACCGATTTGCAGGTGACCCTCATCATTTATTTTACTTGTTCCATGCAGGTACATAGTCAGCTTCCCTCTCCTGTAAACATTTCTTCTAAGGTACCATAATGAAGTATATGCTGACAATATGTAATGCGCGTTATGCTTTGGGATTCCGTGTGCTATCTGATGTTTTTGTCAAGCTCATTCTTGTTTTAGCTGTTAAAAAAGGTCTTCTTAACAAGATTTCAGTCAATGCTTTACCGTTAAACGGTATAAACGGCCACATATAGGGCGCATTATAGGACCTTTTGGCAGTAAGATAAATTAACCATACCGAAGAAACTATGACAAAACCAGGCACTTTAAAAGCTGCCGTCGCTATAAGCAGTATCATTCTGGTCAAGCGGTTGGCAAGACTCATCTCATAGCTCGGAGTTGCAAAGGTACCTACAGCCGCTACAGCTAAATATAAGATGACCTCATTGACGAACAGCCCCGTTTTTACGGCAACGTCCCCAACCAATATCGCCGCCACTAATCCCATTGCGGTCGCTAAAGGAGAAGGTGTGTGAACTGCTGCCATCCTCATCAGATCGGTGCCGACCTCTGCGATTAAAAACTGCAGCAGCAACGGCAGATTAGCTTGCTTTTGCGGCCCTATAAACTCAAGCCCGGCAGGCTTCAGTTCAGGCGAGGTCACTAGCAGAAACCACAGCGGCAGCAGAAACAAGGATGCTGCAATGCCTATAAAACGGACCCAACGAAGGTAGGTCCCCACCATCGGAGTCTGTCTATATTCCTCCGCATGCTGAACATGGTGAAAGAATGTGGTCGGCAAAATAATAACACTTGGCGATGTGTCCACGAATATGGCTACATGTCCCTCCAGCAAGTGAACCGACACCACATCCGGCCTTTCCGAATAACGTACCATCGGATACGGATTCCAGCCTTTTCCGCATATAGCTTCCTCCAATTGCTTCTCTGCCAACGGAAGACCATCCACCTCGACCTGCTTGATTTTGTCACGAATGGATTCAACCAAGGTAGGATCACAAATATCGTCAATATAGGCTAAGCAAATATCCGTATGCGTTCTTCTTCCGGCCCGCAGCATCTCAAGCTTCAGCCGCGGATCGCGAATCCGCCGTCTAACTAGCGTTACATTCGTAAGCAGGGTTTCCACAAAGCCGTCTCTCGCTCCACGCACCACACGCTCCAAATCAGGCTCGGCTGTAGAACGGGCAGGGAAGGTTTTGGCATCCACCAAAAGCGCTGAAGTAGAGCCTTCGAAGAAAAAAGCTGTAGCTCCGGTAGATACAGTATCGATAACCTCGCTTAGCTTATTGGTTTCCTTCACCTGGATATGAGGAACTAATGCGTCCATAAAAAGCTGAACGGTATCCTGGCCTTCCCCTCCGTGAACGGTGTGCTTGATTGGCGAAACGGACAAGTCCTTCCGCGCAGATTCTTCAGTATCGACAGCCACGGATAAACGTTTAAGTATTTCGGTGAGCACCGTGTCTTTAGCAAATCCGTTATAATAAAATATACCTGTCTTCTGACCGCCGAAAACCATTTCGCGAAATACAACATCAAAGCTTATATTGAATCCGACACGCTTCTCTAGCTCTCGTTTCAGTTCACCAAAGTCTGTGTAAATCACGTCATCTTTTGTGAGCCTCGACGTTTCCTCTTTATGCTCAAGCCCTCCATCTGACTCCGGCAGTTCCTCTCCGTTCTCGATTTTTCCTTCCCCATGCTCTCGAACGTCATGATGCTCATGATGTAATTCATCAATGATATTGCCGTCATAATCTATAGCCAGCTTAGCATTGTCATCCTTGTACTCTATATCTTTCTTATCAAGGCGTCCCGATAATTGCGTAGGTTTGATAGGTATTTTTTTCATGGTGTCCTTAAGCCTCCCTGCATCATTGATAGGTTCACCTAGTACCGTCTATTCCAGGAAATGCAGCCAATCCAATAAAGAACCTACCACTTTCCCAAATATCATCGCCATTAGCAGCCAGATCATATACGAGCCCATTCCGATCCGTTTCGCCAATATGGGAAGCACATTAACCACCTCGGTCAATGCACCTGCCAGCATTCCGATAAAGCCGCCCGCAAATAATCCAAAAACAGCAGCTGATAACGGGAACAAAGAATACGAAAAATTAAAAAAATCCGTGCATGTAAAAAACAGCGAGCCCATAATAACCGCCCCTTCATACCAGCCTATTAAGTGATAGGAACGGGTAATTTGTGCCAGACGAGGCAGCACATCAAGCACAACCAGAAAAGCTACCATACCGCTGCCAACTGCTAAACCTCCTGCAAATCCTATAAAAATTTGTACAGGGACTGCCCACCATTCACTCATGATGGCGATCCTTCTCTTCATAAATTTTCGTATATTCCTCGGTGGTGACGTAATAATTTACATTTTCCTGATACATAAACATCTCTACTTCCAGTGGACTTGGCTCCTCATTGAACTTCTTTTTGAACAGGTGGTTAAAAAACACAATCATTCCTAAACCAATCCCGATTGAATAAGGAATTTGCAGAAGCAAGGGATGTTCTACCCACTTCCCGGTTAGCAGCTGATAAATACGCTGATGTACCACCGCCATGCTGACATCGGCATGAAAGTTCATGATTGCGAGTCCTGATCCTATAAAAAGCAGCAGCCATACCATAATGATCAAAATTAAACTGGGAGCTTTACGCTGCTCGGTAATTTCAATTAAGCAATGAGGCTCACCAAAATGCTCAATTTGCATAAACGGAAACTGCCGCTTTATTTTCTCGACTATGAGCATCATATCGATCAATACAATATTGCCTTCATTTTCTTTGGGCTCATGCAGCAGCAGCTTGTGCAGAGCATATTCATACTGGGGATCTACCAGTATTTGTGCAATTCTACCAAGGTGAACGGATTCACCTCGCCGGATACACATCCTTTTACGTAAACGGATATATAAGACGGAGACGGGAGCTGGTTGCATCTGCATTCACTTCCCTTGTTCATTGATGTGACAACCAGCCTCATACAGGCTTTGTCCAGAAGTTATTGGTTGTACAGATATCCCATAGTATGAAAAAAAAGCTCTGCACATAAACATCATTTCCTCTGGCAAAAATTCTCTTGCCCATGTATAACTTTTTCACTTTTATGAAACTTTATATATACAGACACAAATTCCTATTAACGAAAGGATGTTGGTCATGGGCAAATTTGCTTTAACCCTAGTCATTATTGGAGCTTTGAATTGGTTGCTGGTTGGGTTATTCCAGTGGGACCTTGTTAGTGCGTTGTTCGGCGGCGATTCTCATCGGGTATCATCAGGATTTAGCCGAATCATTTATACATTGGTTGGTTTGTGCGGGTTATATTGCATCAAGTATTTGTTCGTGGATGAATCGCGAGGAAGAGCCAGATAGGTCCATTCATCACAAAAAACAGATGCCTAATTGGCATCTGTTTTTTTTACATGAGACAGTATGTGCAGCGCTTAGCTTGCAAAATGTGCTTTTTCATCCAGCGTGCGGCTACTGGGCAATCTGGTCTTTAATCGATTGCAGAATTTTTTTCTCGAGCCTTGATACCTGAACTTGAGAAATTCCTAAACGGTTGGCTACCTCAGATTGAGTTTGATCACGGAAATACCGCAAATATACAATCAACCGTTCTCGCTCGTTTAAAGTCCCGATGGCTTCATTCAAAGCAAGCTTTTCAAACCATTTGTCCTGCCCATCGTCCGCGATTTGATCCATTAATGTAATGGGATCCCCATCGTTTTCAAATACGGTTTCGTGAATAGACGAAAGCGGCTTATTCGCTTCTTGAGCGAAGACGACGTCCTCCGGTGTGATTTGCAGCTCTTCAGCTACTTCCTTGATCGTAGGTAGCCTGCCGTTTCGTTTGGACAGCTCATCCTTGGTCTTACGGATTTTGTTGGCCAATTCCTTAAGCGACCGACTGACTTTAAGTGTGCCGTCATCACGCAGAAAACGTTGAATTTCACCAATTATCATAGGCACTGCATAGGTAGAGAACTTGACGTCATAAGATAAATCAAATTTATCCACCGACTTCAGCAGTCCGATACAACCAATTTGAAATAAATCCTCGGCCTCGTAGCCTCGGTTCAAAAAGCGTTGTACCACTGACCAGACCAAACGAATATTGCAGTTTACCAGTGTTTCTCTGGCAAGCGCATCTCCGGATTGGCTTAAAGCAATTAACCGTTTGACCTCAGTATCATCCAAATAGCTGTGGGAGGCATGTTTCAAATCGACATCCATAGTTGATCAGACCCCTAATTGAACAAAGCTTTTTTAGATTCAATTCGCTTTTTCATTTTGATTTTTGTACCGATCCCAACAGTCGTCGTCACTTCGATTTCATCCATAAAATTTTCCATAATCGTAAAGCCCATTCCAGAGCGTTCCAGCTCCGGCTTCGTCGTATATAACGGCTGTTTGGCTTGCTCCAGATCGTCGATTCCTTCACCCTGATCTTCTATGGTGAGGTAAACGGTCTCATCGTCTATCTCCGCTTGAATAGTAACTACACCATCCGGTCGATTGTTATAGCCATGGATGATACAATTGGTAACAGCTTCGGATACAACGGTTTTTAAATCCGTAAGCTCATCAAGCGTTGGGTCCAGTTGGGTTACAAAGGCCGCGACTGCAACTCGAGCGAATGCTTCGTTCTCTGAACGGCTGGCAAATTGCAGTGTCATAAAATTCCGTTCATGGTCAGAGCCGTTGCGATACTTATTGTTTTCACTCATGATACAACCTCCAAACTGCTTAGAGCTTGAGTTTCGTTATCCTGAATGGACAATATTTTGAACAACCCCGACATTTCAAACAATCGATAAACGGATGGATTAACGTCACATACAACCATTTTCCCGCCTTTAGCCACCACTTGCTTATAACGCCCAAGAATGACACCGAGCCCCGAACTGTCCATGAAGGACAATTCCTTCAAGCTTAAGATAATATGGCTCACATTGCCCTTCTCAAGCGCTTCCTCCATACGTGCCCTGACCGAATCGGCAGTGTGATGATCTAGCTCACCCTTTAACCGGACAATCAGTGCTTTTCGCTGATGCTTTAGTTCAATATGAAGACTCAAGCTGTTCACTCCTTCCCTTTCATGCACACTCATTTCTACACGGGATTTACCTTTTCCTGCCACCCGACAAAACTAGAAGAAATGCGTCACAATAAGGAAAAAAGCGACATATTACGCTCGAGCCTTCTATTGTCTTTTATAGATTCAATGGATCATTTTGCGCTCTCCGCCGGCTCCGTATGGAACAAACGTTCGGCCGTCCGTTTTATCAGCATCCACCAGCCCGCCTTTTTAACATGAACAGACGATTCCAATGGAAATTCAGATAACACCTGATCCCCTTTATATACAACAATTTTACCTATGGGCTGACCGACTGTTATCGGAGCTTTTAAATTTGGATTGATTTGTACTTCATGGCGAACTCCGTCACCGGCCTCACCCTTTTTCAAAACAATACTGAATGGATGTTTGGCCGTGATCGGCACAACAGCCTGCTCGCCTTTGCTAACCTTAAATTCGCCTATTGAATCGCCGGTTTTATAGATTGAATAGTTAGTGTATTGAGAAAAAGCGTAATCGAATAAACCGGATACTTCCGCATTGCGCGTTTTCGTATTGGGTTCACCCAAAACAACCGCTACCAGCCGGAAATTATCTCTTTTCGCAGTTGCGGATAAGCAAAACTTGGCCTCGCTTGTATAGCCTGTTTTCAAACCGTCAGCTCCGCTGTAGAAGCGCACTAATTTGTTCGTATTAACCAGCCAAAACGGTTTCGCCGTATCTTTTCTGAGGTAATCCTGGTACATCCCCGTATACTTGGTAATTTCTTCGTGTTTTAACAGCTCTCGCGACATGATAGCAATATCCATGGCTGACGAATAATGATTATCGACAGGTAGTCCATTAGGATTGGAAAAATGAGTGTTTTTCGTCCCAAGCTGCTGAGCCCGTTCATTCATCATTTGGACAAAAGCGGCCTCAGAGCCTGCCAGCTTCTCTGCCATCGCTACAGATGCATCATTTCCGGATGCCAGTGCAATGCCCTTCAGCATATCTTGAACCGTCATTTCTTCGCCTGGCTCCAGAAAAATTTGCGAGCCTCCCATCGATGCGGCATATTCACTGGTGCGCACTTTATCGTCCATTTTGATTTTCCCTTGATCCAGCGCCTCCATTATTAGAAGCATCGTCATGATTTTAGTAATGCTGGCAGGAGGAAGCTTGGCATCTTTATTTTTCTCAAACAGGATCGTTCCCGTATCCGCATCCATCACAACAGCCGAAGTAGCATTCGGCGTCAAATCAAGCGACGGACTCGGAGCTTTCTTCTCTTCCGCATACGCGGCCGGCAATGCTAATGCCATTAGCAAATGAATCGAAATAAACAGCTGTAGTACCTTCTTGAGCATCCCTTTCTACCCCTCCATAAATAAGGTTATATTGCTGCTAATCAGTGTTGACTAGTTTACAACAAAATATTCCATTGATGGGATGAAAAAACAAAACACCCGCTTGCCGGACTATACCGGTAAACGGGTGTTCCATATGATTTAAACAATAATGATGCTTATGAACGCATCTTTGAGGTCCAAGGTACCTGACTGCTGCCTGTAATCTTGAACCAGCTCCCTCATTGAAGCAGCTGTACTCCATGCTTGGTTACAACTGCATAGATGAGAGGTGCCTTGACAACTTCTCCTGAGCTTAGGGTGAAGACATCGCGTGTCCGCTGCGTCATCTCCTCAGTGAACATCGGCTCATTGCGGTTCATATACAATTCGGCAATGCTCTCACCTGCCGATACGTAGTCGCCGACTTTTTTATGCAGCACGATGCCGACTGCAAGATCGATGTGGTCCTCCTTCGTTGCTCTCCCCGCACCGAGCATCATCGCCGTAACGCCCAATGCTTCGGCGTCAATGTGAGACACGGTGCCAGCCTGCAAAGCCGGCACAGGCACTTGGTAAGCCGCTGATGGCAGCAGCTCCGGCCGGTCGGCGACCTCCGGGTTCCCCCCTTGCGCCGCGATCAGCTCCCTGAGCTTGCCCAGCGCTGCGCCGCTGCGTAGTAGCTCCTCGGCGAGGCGCCTCGCTTCGTCGTACGAGGCCGCCTTGCCGCCAAGCTGAAGCATGTGGGAGCCGAGCACAAGGCATAGCTCTGTCAGATCGGCAGGCCCCTCTCCGCGCAGCGTGTCAATGGCCTCGCGAACCTCCAGAGCATTGCCGATTGCGAGCCCTAGCGGCTCATCCATGTTCGTAATGACGGCAACGGTTTCCCTGCCGACCTGATCGCCGATCTCAACCATCGCTTGAGCTAGCTTAATGGAATCATCCAACGATTTCATAAACGCGCCGCTGCCGGTCTTCACGTCCAGCACAATGGCATCGGCGCCTGATGCAATTTTCTTGCTCATAATCGAGCTCGCAATTAAAGGGATCGAATCCACCGTAGCGGTTACATCGCGAAGCCCGTACAGCTTTTTATCCGCCGGAGTGATATTGCCCGATTGGCTTATTACGGAAACTCCGATCGATTTCACCTGCTGCAAAAATTGCTCCTTCGTCAGCTCTACCTTATAGCCTTCTATGGCCTCCAGCTTGTCAATGGTTCCTCCTGTATGCCCAAGTCCGCGTCCTGACATTTTGGCAACAGGCACACCTGCTGCCGCCGCAAGCGGAGCCAGAATCAAGGTTGTCGTGTCTCCCACACCACCAGTGCTGTGCTTATCCACCTTCACCCCGGGAATCGAGCTTAAGTCTGCCTGATCGCCCGAACGCGCCATTGCCAAAGTCAAGTCAGCTGTCTCCGCAGCTGTCATCCCATTAAAATAAACGGCCATTGCCCACGCCGACATTTGATAATCCGGTATTTCCCCGCTGACATAGCCCTGAATTAATGCTTCAATTTCCTGTGTAGTTAATGGCTTGCCATCCCGCTTCTTTTGGATGATATCGACTGTTCTCATTTCAGCCACCCCACTCTATTTAGATTATTACTGCAAGCTTGCCGCTAATGCACAATTCCAAGAATGCTCACGCTTTATCGCGACAAACTCACCGAACATCTAAATTTTATCACAGTTAGAGCAATTATTCCTAGCCTGCCAACAGCTGCTGTCATTTAAAAACATCCTTGATATCGACCTTGTACATATGCCGCTGTCCTTCGTGAGTTGAATCGATAGAAAAAGCAGTACCCGCACGATTCCAACGTGGATGCAGATCGCTCCGAAAATCTCCGTCTATGTTAGGATACGAATATAAGGAGCCCAAAGTAACTCCTCTTTTCTGTATCAGATCATATAAATACAAATGTCGATAGCTGAATTCATCCGGATAGCTGTCGTACAGCAGCAGTTTTCGGTCAGGGGAATAGCTGCAATGTCCATCCTTTAAAAAGAATGCTTTATCAATAGCCGTCACCTCATGTGTCCGATCCTTCAGTTCATACAGCTGGTTCCCGGAGTCAGATCCTTCCACTCCCCTGGAATAAATAACAAGATGCTCCGAATCCCTCCAATGATAATGGGAAGCGTAGGAGTAGTCTGACAGTAGAAACATTTCAGAGCCATCGGGGTTTGCTGTCAGAATAGCCGTTTTCCAGCCTGTTCCTAACGGGAAATTTCTAACAAGACATACAAATCGTGTTCCATCCGTATTGAAATTAATATGATTGATCATGATCTTCTGATCGGTGCCCTCGAAAGCATCTTTAGTAAAATTCCATATTTGCTGCAACGATAAGATCCGTTCACTTTTTCCTGTAGAAAGCTCGATACGAATAATGCCGTCCTCATCCGGATGAGGTTCATTGTAATAAGGATCTTTGATTCCCGCGTAACCATACCCCGGCCGAAAATCGAACATCCTGCTGAAGTTAACGCTGAGCGCATATTTGCCTGTAGGATCAACATTTACAACAGGCTCCTCCAGCAGTCTTTGTTCCTTTGTATGAACATTCATGACAACTCCATTAAATTTGCCATTACTTCGTGTATTAAAAATGATCTCATCCTTAGGAGCAAGCGGGTGCCACTGGAGCATGGCTCCCTGTTGAAAATTCCATGCATAGGTTTCCGCAATCGGAATATATCGCTTCGTTGTCATATCAATCATTCCGAGCTCCGCCATATCATTTTCACCTTGCAGACGGTCCCAAAACTTCACTTTATGGTATAGATGATAACGATCATCCCCGCTCCATGCCGCATTGTCATAATAACCGTAAAACTGATGCCCGCTGCTGTCTGTCAATCTTTCGATGCTCACCGTCACATTTTTGGTTCTCTGTATCTCCATCCTACAAAGCCCTCCATTTCATCTGTCTTCCTGCTGGAACAGGAGTTATTCTTTTAAAGCTCCGATTAGTACACCCTTGACGAAAAATCTCTGAACAAAGGGGAAGACGATTAATAGCGGCGCGATGGCTGCAACCATAATGGCAAATTTCAATGTTAAGGCAACCAATACACGATGGTCACTTACATCCCCCATCATCTCCGTGTTCTGATCCAGGATCAGCATCTCTCTAAGATACACTTGAAGCGGGTACAAATCTCTCTGACGGATGTATATAAGCGCGTTAAAGTAGGCATTCCAATGCCCGGAACCATAAAATAAAGCAATGACAGCAATAATCGGCTTGGATAACGGTAGAGCTATTCGGGAAAAGAACGTGAGCTCGGAGGCTCCGTCAACTTCCGCCGCATCACGAAGCTCCTGAGGAATATTCATTTCCAAATACGTTTTGGTTATAAGTAAATTCCAGGTAGTAACAGCTCCCGAAACAATAAGAGCCCATCGTGTATCCAACAAACCAAGCGATTTGACTATAAGATAAGTCGGTATCATTCCACCGTTGAAAAACAAAGTTATAACGATAAAGAACAATACGATCCTTCTTCCTGCCAGCTCCTGACGAGATAAGGCGTAAGCGGCAAGCAAAGTAACGGTAATGTTCAGCAGTGTTCCGCTTACCGTGTAGAGGATGCTGTTATAGTAACCGAGCCATATAGTTCCAGTAGAAAGCAGCAGCTTGTAGGCAGATAATGTGACGTCAATTGGGTACAACAGCAGCGGATTCGATATTACTTGTGCCGGATCGCTGAATGACGCCGAAATAATGTAATAAAAAGGATAAATAAACAGGAGCGCAGTACCTATGAGAAATACATAAATGCCATAGTCGATTCCATTCATTTTATTCATTGAGCGGTTCATCTTTCAGTTCACCCGCTTTCTTCGAGTTCGATTACCAAAGGGAATAGCCACTGAGTCGGCGGGCCAATTTATTAAATAAAATAATAATGATAAAGGTCAAAACTGAATTGAATAATCCCACCGCTGAAGCAAAGCTGTACTGCTGCTGCACTAAACCGGAACGGTACACGTAAGTACTTAGCACATCTGCCGTTTCATAGGTGGTTGAATTATACAGAAGGAATACTTTCTCGAAGCCGACATCCATTACACGACCCATATCCAGCAGCAAAATGGTTATAATCGTCGGTTTAATACCGGGGAGGCTGATATGCCATACTTTTTGCCAACGGTTTGCCCCATCCATATCAGCAGCTTCGTACAAGCTAGGACTAATACTGGTCAACGCAGCGAAATAGATGATTGAGCTCCACCCGAGATTTTGCCACACACCCGAAGATACATAAATTGTTCTAAACCATCCCGTCTCACGTAAAAAATCAATCTTCTGCGCCCCCACAAAATCCAGAATTCCGTTGATAAACCCTGTGGAAGGTGACGTAAAGGTAACGATCAATCCAGCAACGACAACGGTTGAAATAAAATGCGGCAAATAGCTCATCGATTGAATAATCGTCCGAAATCGGGTATGTCTCACTTCATGCAGCAGTAAGGCAAAAATGATAGGAATCGTAAATCCGAACAGAATGCTGTAAGCCCCTATCAAAAATGTATTTCGTATAAGGCGATAAAAATAAATCGAGTCAAAAAAGGCATTAAAATGTTTTAACCCCACCCAAGGACTGCTCATCATGCCTCGAAACGGATTGTAATCCTGAAAAGCTATCAAGGTCCCGTACATCGGCGCATAATGAAATAAAAGATAATAGACGGCCGCAGGAGCTAAAAATAAATACAGAACCATATTCCGCTTCATTTTGTTACGCATCCATAAGCTGTTGGCCTTAGAGCTCGGCTGAGACTTTGTCCGTGAATTCGTAGCGCTATGCTGCAGTTCCAAATGTACACCTCCTAAGTTCAGCTTAGGGAGGGACTTCTGTCCCTCCGTACTCAAGCATTGACCCTCATTTACTTTGCATTCAGTACTTTGACATACCGCTCATATGCTTTACTGTACAGCTCGGCCAGCTTATCTGAACCGATCTTCTTAAGCCCTTGCTGGAAGCTGTCGTAATCGCTGAAAGACTTTTTACCTCGAATGAATGCATTCATATTTTCATCGATAAATGTGTTGATATCCCGCTGCAGCGTTTGCACTTCGTTAAGCTCTTCTACCGTAAAATGCAGAGCCGGAACCTTCTTCTTGCCGGCATATTGCACGGCCAAGGCATTCCCCTTCTTCCCTTCATCGCTCAAGGTAGCGAGGTAATGCTCCGGAATTTGCGCAGACGGCCAGCCGCTGACAAAGCCAACATACGTATTCAGATAACCAAGAATATCGAGCTTAGGATCGTTCACCACCTTATCCGTATAAGTGGGAACGCCATCCTTAACCGTATAGGTGTCACCCTCGAGGCCAAAATAAAGCAGAGTTGCCCCTTCCTTCGAATAGAAATAATCCATCAGCTTTGTGATTTCAACCGCATTTTTGGTTGTGCTGGCAATAGAAACGCCACGACCCGGATCGATTTCGTTATGCTTTCCGATTATATTTCGTTCACCTGTAGGGCCCTTCGGAGCAGCCAGCGCTATGAAGCCGGGATTTTTATTCGCGCCTTTCAACAGCTTGTTGAACCGGGTCAAATAGCCTGCATTCGAACCGTAGATAAAACCTGATGTCTCCTGCAAAATTCTCCCGTCACGCACATCTGCCTTCATTTTTTCATATTCAGGATCCAGCAAGCCTTCACTATACAGCTTGTTTAAATACTGCAAAGCATCCTTGTAACGCGGATCTGTAGGTCCATATTTGATTTTTCCGTCCTCGATAAAGAAGTCATCGGTGCTGTTCGGTCCCCGGCTTCCAACGCCAAATGCCCATATGATCGGATTCGGATTATCGGTAAAAGGAATTTCGTCCGTTTTGCCGTTACCGTTCGCATCTTTTTCTTTAAACGCTTTCAAAACCTGATACAGCTCATCCGTCGTATCCGGCGCCTTCATTCCTACTTTCTCCAACCAATCGCCTCGAATCATATAGCCCGCAAATGTTTGTGTCCGTGTATCAAGCAGCAATCTGGGGAAAAAGTAAATATGACCATCAGGCGAAGTAATTTGGCCCCTTACAGCAGGATTACTGTCCATAATCTTTTGCAGGTTAGGCGCATATTTCTTGATCAAATCCTCCAGCGGCTGCAAGGCGCCTTGCCTGCCGTATTGATCAGCCAGCAGCGGGTCGATATGCCCAATCAAATCAGGAAGCTTGCCTGAGGCCATTATCAAGCCAAGCTGAGATTTAAAATCATCCCCACCCGGTGCTGCAGTTATTTCCCATTTCACCGAAATATTCGTTCTCTTCTCAATTTCCTTCCACAAAATTTGATCGCTATAGCTGGAAACTCCCGTGGAACCCGTCGCCGGAATAAAATCCGTCCATCCACTAATCGTCAGCTGCTTCTCGGAAATTTTCGCACCCGCTGCAGCTGTGTTAGCTGCGACGGGTTCGGTTGACTTATTGGCTGAGGCGGGCGCTGAGGTGCTTCCTGCATTATCGCTTGAGCATCCCGCAACTACGCTTGACGCGGTAAACAGAACAGAAAGAGTTAAGGCTGAAAAGGTACGGTTCGACATTTGTTCATCCTCCTTAAGATAGACTCCCTTTAGTTCATTAAAAGCACCAACCTTTGATAGCGTTTACATTTCAAGCTAGTTATCACTCCTCTCGAGCGCTTAAAAAGGACAATACTTAATAAGACCTGTTTTATTGTATGTTCTTGTCACTTGCCTGTCGAAAGCTTCCACTCTTAATAAGTTGATTATATGGGCTTTCACTCCTGCACTCCATTGACATTCGAATCAATCTTTTGTATATTCTGCTCATATTCATATGGGAATGGAGGCAGACATCGATGCCCTTGGACAAAGATACCAGTTTTCTAGTAACTGCTCTTCCCGAGCCTTATGATGAAGTTAACTTTTACAATCGACGGGAAAATTGGAGTATGGACGAGCATAATCATCACTATTACCAATTCATTTTTGTCATTAATGGGATTCTTCTGTTCAAGATAAACGGGGAGGTGTATCCTTTAAAGAGAGGCCAACTCTGCATAACCCCTCCTCTTCATTTTCATTCCTTGAGCTCAGATACAGGTTATTACCAGATGGGGATTAATTTGCAGCCCGAGAAGGACCACAAGGGGTTAATTAGTCTTCTTGACGCTTACATACAAGATTTCACGGTTATTGAACAAAACCATCTGCTTGATGTTCTTCCCTCACTGGAGAAAGAATGCAAAGAACTAACGAAGCTCTCCAAAATAAAAGTCGCCAACATGATGGATGAACTTCTCGTCTCTTGTGTAGAAAAGGCTGTGAATCGTACCGAGATTGATTTCAAAAATCAATTATTAACCTTCTTGCATAAAAATTTAAACCGAAAAATTACCCTCCTAGAGGTGTCGCGCGAGTTAACAATAAGCCAATCTCATTTGGAAAGACTCGTCAAAAAAGAGTTCGGATGCGGAGTCATAGAGCTTTATAATCAACTAAGGATCAATAAAGCCTGCTCACTTCTCAGCAACTCACATTATAGTATTGAGAATATTTCCGAACATCTCGGATTTTACGATACCTCCCATTTCTCACATTTTTTCAAGCAAAAAATCAAAATGAATCCAACCCAATACAGAAAACATAAAAATTGGACAAAATGATAGCAGCTGCCTGATTTACACAGCTTTCATATATAGTTTCATTCATGCGCATAAGGAGGACCTCTTTTGATTCGAATCATGGCAATTACAGACGAATACGAACTGCTTCCTCAAGTATCACTTGAAGACTTGAAGGATAATCCGAATATTTTCTGGTACTGGGTAGATTTTAACGAACCGACGGAGGAAGAGGCTCTTTTACTGGAAACTCACTTTCAATTTCATCCGCTTGCTATAGAGGACTGCTTTCACTTATTGCAGCGGCCCAAGGTCGACCATTACGAGGACATTAATTTCTTCGTAGTTCATGCTCTCAACCCCATTTCTTTAGCTGCTGAAGAAGTAGATCTATTTTGGGGGAACCAGTTCATTGTTACCTTTCATTTATTCCCTTGCGGTGAAATTGACGATGCCTGGAGCCGAATGACCGAACAAAGTAAGCTTCGTGAAAAAGGCCATGCTTATGCCGCTTATTTGGTGATGGACAAACTCGTGGATGAATATTTTCCAAGCGTATATCAAATTGAAGATCAACTGAATGAGATCGAAGCCAAGGGAAAAGGCGAATCGATTCATGAACTGATGAACCAAGTATTTGAAATCAGGACCAGACTGTTGAAGCTTCGTAAAACCATTATTCCTATGCGTGATCTCTTTTATAGAATCATAAGCACCGATAAGATTGATGGGATTAAATCGCATATGGTTTATTTTACCGATGTTTATGACCATCTTCTCAAGCTCTCCGAACTTATTGAATCTAATAGAGATATGACGGCTGATATAAGAGATAGCTACATCTCACTGAATTCCAACCGAATGAATGAGATTATGAAAACATTAACCGTAATTACAACCATCTTTATGCCGCTAACGTTTCTAGCCGGAATATACGGAATGAATTTTCAGAATATGCCGGAGCTGTCCTGGCATTGGGGGTATTTCATATGTCTCTTAGTAATGTTTGGAATAGGACTCGGTATGTACGGCTGGTTTCGAAAAAAAGGCTGGTTTGATTAGTTGATTATTCACTCTAATAGACGGCCAAATTTGACCATGAAAAAAGACTGTTGAGTGTTACACTCAACAGTCTTTTTTATGGTAGGCCGCCTAAGAGGCTTCCTTCAATGATCCTATTATTGAACGATCAATTTGCTTTTCATCTCGGCATGTCCAGGACCGCAAGGGAGGACGCAATGTACTTCATACGTTCCAGGCTTATCAAATGTAACATCCGCTGATTTGGTGTTGCCGTCCAGCTTCACGTTCAAGCCAACGATTTCCAATGCATGAAGACCTTCTTTGTTTTGAAGAGAGACAGTAACCTTCTCGCCAGCTTTCACTGTATATTCAGGCTTGTCAAACTGAAAGTTCGAAGCCACGAATTTCAACGTTGGTCCGGCTTTGGATTCTGCGGCCATTTCCGCTTGGCGCTCAGAGATGTTCTGGAACAATACACCTGCACCTAACAAACAGGCTACGATAAACAAACTAAACATAATCCACTTCATTGGAAAATCCCCCTAACTAGTTTACACATCAGACGTATATTATTATTGTACATAAAGAAACGAGCTTTACCTATTCCTATTTGAGGCATTCAGGTGAAAAATTTGTGACAGTTTGTGCCACATCCTCGTTACCTAAGCCATTTTATCATAGATCCTCGCAAAAACAAAAAAATCCCTACGCGTTATACGCCTAGAGATGTAAGTGCAGACTAATAACGGGATGGTCGGCTTCTAAAGCCAATACCTTGTGATTGTGTTCGCAAAGTTTCCTTTTCCTGAAGCTCTCTAATCTCCCTGGTAAGCCTGCTGCGGCAAGGATAACACATTTGCTCTTGGCGGATAGGTCCGCTGCAGCTGTTACAAGGGTAGGTTAAATTAGGGTAATCACTTGCAGGGAGGCGCCTATCCTTGATCCATGTATAAATTTGCTGTTCGGATACACCCGTATCGATGCTAAGCTGACTAGTCGTTGCTTTCCGGTTGCTGCGCAAATAATTAAAACAAACGTCAAACTCGCTTTCCAGCAGTTTAACGCAGTTCATGCACAAATTACGCAAGTTTTTCTGAAAGACCTTGCCGCACCCCGGACAATTGGCCACCATCAAAATACTCATGGTCGTCACTTCCTAACACCGAATATAGTTCTTATTGCCTAAGTATATCATGATATCTCGCAGTGTTACAGTCCTATAATGACCTTAATATAAAATTATTTAGCGATTGTACATGTATATGCAGCAGAATTGCAAGTCATACTAAAAAAGCTTTTTAGTTCTGTTATTGCTTTGGAGGTGAACCCGCAAATGTCGGACAAACAACAAGGGCACGGCAATCAAAATACAACAACACGTACCAGTGACAAAGGCTCCAAAAAGTCTAAAAAAAAGTGATTCATGCAAAAAGAACGGCTACCCTCTTGGGTAGTCGTTTTTCATCATCCATGCCCAATTCCTTCTCAGACCAAATTCAAAACCATCCTGGTAGTTTTTAAAGTGTAGCCATTAAATGCTTCTTCCGAATCATTCACTTTACTAAATCCTTTGGAAGTATAGAATGCTATTCCTGCGTGGTTTTCCCGCTCCACATTGAGAAATAGACAGGTTATTCCAGTTAAGTCATTTAGCCCTCTCTGTATTAATTCAGAGCCAATCCCTTTGCCCTGATGTTCAGGAGCAACATAAATCGCCCATAGCTCTGCCTCGTGGCTCGTGTTTGCTTTAGAAAAATTTGCAAATCCAACGATTTCGCCTTCACTTTCAGCTACAAGAAGCAGGGATCGCTCCATCCTCCTTCTCACATTCCCGTACGAATAAGCAATACTAAGAAAATTACGCTGCACTTGCTCAGGAATAATGCCTTTATAAGTAAGATGCCATGTTGTTTGGGCTATATGCTGGATATCGGCTATATCTTCAATTTGAGCGTAACGAATTTGAATCTTCATTGGATCCCCTCCAAAGAATCGAAAGCTTTACTTGAACCGTGCATTATGCTGCCATTATTACAACAACAAAAAGACTACTTCCACCCGATTGATGATCGATGAAAGTAGTCGCTTCATGCTGCTTGTAAACAGCTTATAGCTGTTCGAGGAAGTTTTGAATGACTAAGAAAGGAATGGCACCAATAGAGATAAAAGCAAAGAAGAAACCGTAAAGAAAACTTTTTAACTGTGTCATAGCAATCACTCCAATCCATTTTGTCTAAATTGTGAACTTGCTTCTCATTATAAACCTCATTAGCTTGTCTTTTATTAAAAATACATGAGTTTTTCATTAATTTTCTATAATTTAACACACAAAATGCGCCTTGCGGCGTCCTTGGTGTATCCTTTACGTTTGTGCGTTTTGGAGGGATGGATGTGGGATTCCGGCCGCTGTTGAAGTCGTGTTCCTTTGAATTTATGTTTTATAGCGGTAGGAACCCGAACTTCAAAGGTAGGTTGCATACCCGAGCAGTCACCGGAGGTGACGACCAGGGCGGACGCTATCGCTCCTCCATCCCACACCCATGCCCTCTTCCTGTTCTACTGTCTGCTTTTGCGCTACTTCCTTACTTCCTAACCGGTCTTATCCGGTATTCATAGCCATGAACACCCTTGTAGAATTGGTATGGAAAGCATAAAAAACAGAGAGATAACAGAACGACGGCTTCCGTTATCTCTCTGTATTTGTTCATAGTATTCATCATTCGCCCCACATAGCGGAATTCCGACTTACGCTATGACCTTAAATTGGAGGCGGTAGATTAAATAACTAATTTTCTATTCCATTTACCGTAATGAACATTAACTTTCTATAATCTAAAAAGGCTTTCTATCAACTGATAGAAAGCCGTCTTATTGATTTATTTAACAACTTCGGTTTTAAATACGTTATCTAATTTTCCATCAAGCCGTTTCTTCAATGGAATTTTAATATCTCTGCCAAGTTCCTTAAAGAAAGTGTCCACATCACAGTTTACGTTTTCCAGCAAAATTTTCAGAGCGCCTTCCACGGCAATGTTCTGGTTAGATTCGGCAGGAACCGTAATATCAACCGCGTATTTCTTCGTTAATGTGTTAATATATCTGCTGAATATTTCAATTAACTCATCATTATTAAAATTCTCGATCGCGACTTGACCTTTATTCGTAAATTTCAAATTAATTCTCACTTTCCAATTTCCCCTTTTCTGTTAAACCATCTATTTTTGAAGTATTTAGTTAATAGGGCTGCTCTTATGGTTCTTCACGAAGAAAAGGTTGCAATAATCCGCTAGATACTACGCTTCAATACTAAGTCAGTTTTTATTGTTTTCTTATCCATCCATAAATATATCATACTTTTGACTTTTTTCCGATGGTTTTCAACGTTTATTTCACATTAAAGTAAAAATAAGTGCTCGGGTGTCACTTAATTGAGTATTTTTCGCCAAATTTTAACAGTAAAAAGACCACTTTCTCTCGATTTATCCAATCGACAGAAAGCAGTCTTGTTTGCTTCAAACCAAAACTCGATGCAGTTACCTTACATCAGATAGCCAACTGAGCGACAAAACGCCGAACCAGTTCAATGAACATCGGCTTCGTTTTATTGGCTACAGCTACCACCTGCTCGTGCGTCAGCGGCTCCAATTCCTCGCCTATCGCCATATCGGTAATGCAGGAAATGCCAAGCACCTTTAGTCCTGCGTGGCTCGCGGCAATCACTTCGCCAACTGTGGACATTCCCACAGCGTCTCCACCCAGTCGTGCAAGCATGGTAAGCTCTGCCGGGGGTAAATAGCTTGGTCCGGTGATACCGCTGTATACACCCTCCTGAAGTCGTATAGACTTGCCCTCGCTACGCATATCCTCGGCAATTTGTTTCGCCAATTGTCTGTAATTGCGGCTATAAGCTTCAGACATATCAGGGAAACGTAGACCCAGCTCAGGATGGTTAGCTCCGATGAGGGGATTAGCTCCAGTCAGATTCAAGTGGTCAGAGATCAGCATCAGGTCACCCGCCTGGAAGCTGCGGTTCATCCCTCCTGCCGCGTTCGTAATGACCAACGTATGGACTCCCAGCTGCTTCATAACGTAGATCGGAAAAACGACTTTTTGCATCGAATAGCCTTCATAATAATGAAAGCGTCCCTGCATAACGATGACAGATTTTCCTTCCAAATTACCGATCACAAACTGCCCGGCATGTCCTTCTACAGTTGATACTGGAAAATGCGGAACCTGGTCATATGAGATTATTGTTGGATTTTCCACTTGTGCAGCCATATCTCCAAGTCCTGAACCTAGAATAAGTCCAAGCTGCGGTGCATTCCCTTGCAAGCGCTGTTGAATCCATTGTGCTGCTTCTTGAATTTGTTGTAAGTAATTAGTTTCCAAACTATTCGGTTCCCCTTCCAAATTACAATCTATTTAGCCCAGCCTAGCCACAATACCCAGAATCAATTTAAGGAATTTCGGCTTAACTCGTTCTGTCGTCTCTATAACCTCTGCATGAGATAATGGTTGGTCAAGAATTCCTGCGGCCATGTTGGTGATGCAAGAAAACCCGAGAACTTCAATACCTGCATGACGTGCTACCACAACCTCTGCCACTGTGGACATTCCTACTGCGTCAGCGCCCAATGTACGCACCATACGGATTTCCGCAGGTGTCTCATAGGTTGGGCCTAACAAACCGATATAAACGCCCTCCTGGAGCCTAATGCCTTGCTCTGAGGCGACCTCATGGGCCGTTTTCCTTAAGCCGCGGCTGTAGGCCTCCGACATATCGGGAAATCGAACGCCAAGCTCATTGAAATTCGGCCCGATTAACGGATTGTGGAAGGTGAAATTAATATGATCCTTAATAAGCATCAGATCTCCTACTTCATAGGAGGTGTTAACGCCGCCGGCAGCATTCGTCACAATGAGCGTCTTAACTCCGAGCTCTTTCATCACTCGAACCGGGAACGAAACCACATTGACTCCATACCCTTCATACAGATGAAAGCGACCCTTCATTAGCAGCACATGTTTGCCATGTATTGTTCCGAGCAGCAGCTCACCTGCATGTCCCTCGACAGTTGAAACCGGGAAATTAGGAATATCCTTATAAGCAATAACTGTAGCCTGCTCAACTAAATCAGCAATAACACCCAAGCCCGATCCAAGTATCAAACCTATTTCCGGAGTGGCTCCATATTGAGCCCGGATGTAGGCCGCAGCCTCTTTAATATGGTTGAGCACAGATCTATCTTCCATGTGATTGTCCTCCTTCAATTCTTATAGCTTGCCTAAAAAGCTGCTGCCATTGTCAGTACTCCGTACGCCAAAATTATCAGCTATCGTAGCACCAAGATCAGCGAAGGTATCCCTGATGCCAATCGAATGCCCTTTGCTCAAGCGTGGACTATATATGAGCAGCGGCACGTATTCACGAGTGTGATCGGTTCCTGGATGAACAGGATCATTCCCATGATCTGCTGTCAAAATAAGCAAGTCGTCCTGCCCGATTTCATTCATGATTTGCGGAAGCCATTCGTCGAATTCTTCAAGGGCTTTGGCATATCCTACAGGATCACGGCGATGGCCGTACAAGGAGTCAAAATCAACAAGATTAGTAAACAAAAGCCCTTTAAACGGCTTTCGCAAATAATCAATGGTAGCCTGAATTCCATCCAAATTACTTTTGGTTGATCTTGCTTCCGTTATACCTTCGCCGGAATAAATATCATTGATTTTACCGACCGCAATGCAATCCAGACCTGCATCCTTCAAATGATTCATGACTGTAGGCTCCGGCGGCTTAACCGCATAGTCATGACGGTTCGGAGTACGCTTGAAGGCTCCCGGTTGACCGTTATAAGGTCTCGCAATAACCCTTCCCACCGCATAAGGCTCCTCTAGTGTCAGCTTGCGCGCTATTTCACAGCCCCGGTACAGCTCCTCAAGAGGAATAATATCTTCATGAGCGGCCAGTTGAAACACACTGTCTGCCGAAGTGTACACAATCCAGGCCCCTGTATTCATTTGCTCTTGTCCCAGCTCATCCAAAATCTCTGTACCTGAAGCAGGCTTATTGCCAATAACCTTACGACCCGTCTCCTGCTCGAAACGATCGATTAATTCCTTTGGAAAGCCATCCGGAAACACATTGAACGGAATGGTCACTTTCAAGCCCATGATCTCCCAATGGCCAGTCATTGTGTCCTTCCCTACGGATACCTCGGCCATTTTTCCGAAGGCAGCACTTGGTTGTTCAGTTGGTTCAATCCCTTGCAGCGAAGCAATGTTGCCAAGCCCCAGCTGTTGTAAATGCGGAAGCGAAAATCCAGCAACTGTCTTTGCAATATGGCCTAGCGTATGTGAGCCGCTGTCACCAAACGATTCGGCATCTGGAAGCTCACCGATTCCTACGCTATCCAGGACGATTAAACATATACGTTGAAAGGTCAAACTAGCCACCTCCTTTAGATAATAACCATCTTTTGTATTATCGCAAAACAGTCGCAGGTTTGCAAAAACGGATTGTCAATTACATCTTAACTAAAAAAGCCCATTCCATAATACTCGGAACGAGCCTGAAGCATCTATTTCGACTGATCATCAGCAACCGCAACTACCTTTTGGCTCTTGGATGCGCTCGGTCGTAGACCTCTTTCATTTTGCCACGAGTTACCTGGGCGTAGATTTGAGTCGTTGAAATATCCGCATGGCCCAGCATTTCTTGTACCGAACGCAGATCTGCCCCATTTTCCAATAAATGTGCAGCAAAGGAATGTCGAAGCGTATGCGGTGTAATTTCTTTAACGATCTGAGTCTCAGCGGCATATTTTTTAATAATCTTCCAGAAGCCCTGGCGGGTAATCCTGGTCCCAAGATGATTTATGAACAATGCTTGTTCCGTCTCCGAATGCTTCAAAAGTCGGGGGCGCATTATTTTGATATAGGAACTGACATACTCAGCGGCAATTCCTCCAAGAGGGATAATCCGCTCCTTCAATGCTGTGCCAACGCAACGAACAAATCCCAGCTCCAGGTTCACGTTCTCAACATCCAGGGAGATCAGCTCGGAAACACGAATGCCTGTCGCATATAAAACTTCCAGCATTGCTTTATCCCGCATTCCGTTGGGAACTTCGGTATTAGGAGCGTCCAGCAACGATTCCACTTCCGTGATTGTTAACACATTGGGCACTCTTTTCTCAAGCTTGGGTGTTTCTATATACAACGTAGGATCCTGCTGTATTCTTCGTTCGCGAACCAAGTACTGGTAGAACGCACGGATCGAAACCATATTGCGAGACTGGGTAGCAGCAGCTCTTCCCAATTGTTTCAATTGTAATAAATAATTGGATATTTGTATTTTTTTTGTATCTGTCAGCGAGTTAATACCTTGCTCCTCAAGAAAGTATAGATATTGGATAATATCTCTTTCATAGGATTCCAGCGTATTTCGGGCCAACCCCCGCTCATCAGATAAAAAATGGATGAATGACTGCAGCTCGTTTCTCATTCCGATTTCCCTTCCTATGTCAAACCATGGATACTCAACTAAGGTAATCCTCTAGTAAATTCAACATGAAAGGACAGAATCCTGCTGCTGAAGTAAAGGCAAATTTATTATTCTCCCAGCCAATAAAATAATTTCAAGCGGTCACGCATAGAGCCTTGATCCGATATGGACACTTGGTTTTGAAAAACCTTTACCGCTTTCCCCGCTGGTTCCTTATAGCGTTGAGTCGGTTCTATCCATTGTGTTACTACGATCAGCATGTGGTAAAGCGCATAGGTGAATACGCAAAACACTAATAGAAATTTTAACCGCCCCAACCATCTTCTGAAATTAAAGATCATAGCCTGTACCTCCTTAAGCGTTTTTGCGATAGCAAAAACCTGCTTCGTAAGCGTCTCCTTGAGTCTACAAAGCGCCTTCCCTTAAAGATAGACTATGATCATTGGACCAGCTTTATGATTAATGCTGCCTATGGATTCAGCAGTTCTTCAACTTTACGGAAGGGTAAGCCCACTGCTTCAGCGACTGCTGAATGAGTGACATGACCCTGAAACGTGTTCACTCCCAAACGCAGATCCGGATGAGCGCCAATCGCTTGAATAACCCCCTTGTCGGCAAGCTCCAAGGCATAAGAAAGCGTAACGTTAGTTAAAGCCAGCGTTGATGTTCTTGGTACCGCCCCCGGCATATTGGCTACAGCATAGTGAAGGACGCCATATTTCTCATAAACGGGGTCACTATGTGTTGTAACCCGGTCTACCGTTGCTATGGAGCCACCCTGATCAACAGCTACATCTACGATTACAGCTCCCGGTTTCATATGCTTAACCATATCCTCAGTAACCAGCTTGGGTGCCCTCGCTCCCGGGATCAGCACAGCGCCGATTAATAAATCGGCTTTCTGAACAGCGCTTGCTATATTGTACGGGTTAGACATAAGTGTTCGTATTCGTCCTTGGAACACATCGTCCAAATAGCGCAGCCGGTCAGCGCTGCGGTCTATGATCACCACATTCGCTCCTAATCCCAGCGCCATTTTGGCCGCATTAGTCCCAACGATCCCACCGCCCAAAATAATTACATCCGCAGGTGGAACGCCAGGGACTCCGCCTAATAATATACCTCTGCCGCCATAGAAACGCTCCAGAAACTGTGCTCCAACCTGTACTGACATTCTCCCTGCCACCTCACTCATTGGCGTAAGCAGCGGCAAACTGCCATTAGGCAACTGGATTGTTTCGTAGGCAATACCTGTCACTTTACTTTTTACAAGCGCTTCGGTAAGTTTCGGCTCGGCTGCCAAATGGAGATAAGTAAAGAGCGTCAAGTTTTCACGGAAATATCCATATTCTGACGGCAAGGGCTCTTTAACTTTCATTATCATATCCGATTGCGACCATATCTCTGCTGCTTGCTCCAGCACTGTTGCTCCTTCTTTTATATAATCATCATCAATAAACCCGCTCCCCTCACCGGAACCGGATTCAATGATTACTTTATGCCCATGCTGTAGCAGCAATCCCGCTCCTCCTGGAGTTAGAGCAACTCTGTTTTCGTTATTCTTAACTTCCTTAGGAACACCGATTACAGTTATATTCGGCATATGGCCTGCTCCCCTTTCCGTGATTCTTTCCATTACAGGTAACTTCCCCAAAAGGCCAAGACATTAATCACATCATGAAAATGAAACAATACCAAAATCGAATGATTTTCAGCAAAAACCTTAGTTTTGAAATCTATGAATAGAACATGCTATACTTTTAAAAGAAACAAATGTGTAGTGGGGGATTATTGATGAAAAAAGTAGCGACTGAAATACGAAGCTGGATCTTTTCTATCGGAATTGCTTTTGCATGTGCTCTGTTAATCGGTGTATTTGTTTTGCAGCCTACCAATGTGCTTGGGCATTCAATGGACCCAACTCTGCATGACGAGCAGCGTATTTTCGTCTCCAAAATTTCGCATACTTTTCATTTGGAGCCCGACTATGGGGATATTGTCATCATCGACAGTCGTGTGGACCGAAGCCGGAGTGTACTTGATGACCTTCTGGAGCATCCACTAATCTCCCTTTTATCTGACAAGGATGACCGCATCATTTATATTAAACGAGTCATCGGCAAACCCGGCGATGTGCTGGAATTTAAAAATCATCAGGTATTCCGTAACGGCGAACCATTGAACGAACCTTATCTTAACGAGCAAATGAATTATACGTCATCACAGAAGTTCGTCGTTCCTGATAAACATCTGTATGTGATGGGGGATAATCGAAATAACAGCAAGGATAGCAGAAATATTGGCTTTATCCCGTTAGATCATGTTCTCGGAATTAAAATAGGGAAATAATCCTTCTTTTACACAAGCGCGACATATATCATACTATGACAAAAAACCTTCAAACTTGTTAAATCAAGCTGAAGGTTTTGTTCGTTTTATGGTTTGTTTTTGTCGTTGCAGCGGTGACATATTCCTTGAAAATCCAGCCGATGATCCAACACCTGAAAACGGTATTCACGTTCCAAGCGCTCCTCTAGATGTCCCAGCCAGTCTTCCATTATTTCATCGACTGCTCCGCACTGTACACATATTAGATGGTGATGATGATGACGAGTGCTGTCATTACGCAAGTCATACCTGGCTACGCCGTCACCGAAATTCATTTTCTCCACAACATGCAGTTCGCTTAATAATTCCAGCGTACGATACACTGTGGCAAGACCAATTTCGGGAGCTTTATCCTTAACTAGCATAAATACATCTTCAGCACTGAGATGATCTTCTTCATTTTCCAGCAGCACACGGACGGTAGCTTCCCGCTGAGGAGTTAACTTATAGCCTTGTGATTGGAGCTGCTGTTTAATTTTTTCAATGCGAGATTCCATGTTCCTCCCCCTACGGGTTTTGCAATAAACAAAACCTGCTACGTAAGCCTATGCCCAATTACAACAATAAAAGCCGAATATTCTGCTGGGCTTCATCTTACATTATAGGTCGGGTTTAGTTGGAAAGTCAAACATAATAAGGTAAGCTGCTGAACTTTAATAGCTACGATTGAATGATTCCGCACTAACAAAATGTTATATTCTATCTAAATAAGAAGATTGGGATCAAGGAGCCATAGTAATGAGCATCGGAGTCACCCATTTCATAATAACCGGAGAGAGATAAGCCTCGAACAACGCAACTCCAGCCAATAATACACCCGACAGAAGAATCGTTGAGGAATACCTCATAAATGGTTCATAGAAAGCCCCTTTGCGCATCATAAATCGATGCTTAACCAAATGGATGGAAAACGCCATTGCAGTTACACTACAAATAAGCAGGGCTGGAATAACAAACAGATTTTGCGGAACAACAGAAACAAGTGCAAACAACAGCCCCTTCCAGGACAGCTGTCCTACTAGATATCCAACGCTAAAGCCGATTAGAACACCTTTTAGAAAATCAAGAATTAATATCAAGGGCAGACCGACTACGGACATACCGAGTACCCATATGATCAGTATCCATTTGATGTGAAGGGCAAAGGATTGTTGAAAGGATGCCTTAATATCACTGAAAGCTCCCTGTTCCACCGCTGAGAAAAAATTGCCCAAATATCGCATAATCTCCTGTTTTTGCTCAAAAGACAATGCATTGACCATCACAGTTCCAAAAACAACACCTGTAATAAAAATAACCCCTACGAAAATATACAGCGACAAATGCTCTTTCATATAAAGCTGCAGCGAACGGTTACGGTTCATGGTGGGTCAGCCTCCCTTGCACTATTAGTACAAGCATATGAGAAGCTTCTATAGGTTATGACATTATCTGCCCGTTACTTTACCGTACTTGCCTCCACCGCCCACCTGAAGCATTAGCTTGTCCTCTCGCGCTTGTACAATATACTCTGCTATCTCCGTGCCGGCTGCTTGCTCTAGCTCTTCACAGGAAGCCTTATGCAGCAGGTTCATTTCCGTACCGAATCGTTCAAGAAGCGCCTGAAGCTTCTTCGGTCCGAGCCCAGGGATATATTCGAGAGGCACCTGGTAATGATAGGCCGGTCTATCCTCAGGTACGAACGGATGCCCTGCTTCACGGTCGGCAATATTAAGAATACGGTCCAGAACACCGTTAACAATCCGTTTGCTGCCGCAGTAAAGACAGCGTTCCACCGCCGTCTCCTGCTCATCTAGAACAGAGCTGCAATCAGCGCAATACGTACGGTGGTATTTACCAAGCCGCGGGTTCAAACCATAATTAGCCTGCACCCCTCTTCCATCCTCCCTTGCCAGCGCTTTGCGCAGCTCTTCAAAGCTGGCATCCTCAAGCTTCAGAACATTATATTCACGGCCTATCTTAGCCAAGGAGTGAGCATCCGAATTAGTCAAGTAGGTGTACCGATCCAGCTCGGATATATAACCAGCCATTTCAGAATCGGCGCTTAAACCAAGCTCTACAGCCGCAATCCCATCCAAGTCAAGCAAATGCTCCATCCGTGTGGAGCAGCTGCCGTAAACGCTTTTGTGTGGAGTAAATATATGCGCCGGGATAAGCAGTCCTCCTCTTCCCAGCACCTCTTGCTGCAGAACCTTGGCGGGGACATAGATTCGCTGTGAGCTTAGTCCCACATTTTTCATATGCTTGCCCATCCACATGGTAAACTCCTGCATAACGGCCAGATTAGGCAAATATGCCAATAAATGAGCTGTACCCATGCCAGGGTCGCGAACTTCAATTTCGCTGCCTAGAATGACAGTGGTATTGTGATACCTAATCCCTCCTCCATGCAGTTCCTCCATCTCGCCTTTGTCCAGATAAGTCTGCATCTCGTGCTGCACAGCCGGTGATTGACAGTCAATGATCCCCACAATATCCATGCCTTTTCGCTCTGAAGCTTCATGGGCAATATTATAAAAGGTCAAATTATTGGAAGCGCTGATTTTTACGGCCTGTCCGCTTTCGGTACGTCCAATATGAATGTGCAGATCGGCGTAAAAAGATCTCATTCCCATTGTTAGAAGCTCCCTGTCAGCTTGTATACCTGCCAAGCATAAACGGCCGTAATGGTTTTAGCATCGCTAATGCGCTGTTCGCGTATATACTGCTGCGCTTGCTCTAGGGTAATACTTTCGCAATCCAGAAATTCATCCTCATCCAGATGTACCTCACCCTTCTCGAGCTGCTCAGCCACGTATAAGTGAAGTATTTCATCGGCAAACCCCGGCGATGTATAGAAGGAACACAAGTGCTTCAAGGAATCGGTCCGATAGCCGGTTTCTTCTTCCAATTCTCTTTTGGCAGCTTCCATGGGATCTTCTCCCGGCTCAAGCTTCCCGGCTGGAATTTCCACCTGACTTTTATCCAGGGGCTTGCGATATTGCTCCACTACCAGCATGCGGTCCTCGGTCAATGCAAGCACTGCTACAGCACCTGGATGCCTGACGATTTCACGGGTTGCCGTCTCACCGTTAGGCAGTTTCACCGTATCTACCTGCAAGGAAATCATTCGCCCTTGGAAAATAGATTGTGAAGACACGGTTGTTTCTTCATATTTGTTGGATACGGATTTATTCATTACGGATTCCTCCTTGAAAATGTTCGATTGAAGCAGCATTTTTACTATTTTCTATTATACCATACATGCAGCCATACTATTTTTATAGCAACAGCTTGTCATAACCATTCTTTGCCTTGCATAGGGTGTAACAAAGATATCCATTGCAGGAAAGAGGGATTACAAACTATGAAAACTTATATGACTGAAGGACAAATCCGATTGGTAGGACGAGTGTGGGAGATTCGGAGGTTTCTAAAGCTGGCGCAGCAGCGCAGGACAACCGATGTTAGTTTGCTGGAATTTTTGTCGGAGCAGACAGGTTATGCTAATAAAAAGCAACCTATGCATCGGCTTCATCTCGATGGTGAGGCTGCTGCTTATATCCCTGCAAGCAATTGCATGCAACCGCAGCCGCAGCTTGAACGCCAGCAAAAAACGCAGGATCCGAATGTAATTCCCTTCCCATTGAAGTAATGGGCATAGAATAAGCGCGGAGGGCTTCCTCATGAATATTTAACGTGCTGGTAGTTATCCATTGCAGCTTATGTTTATAAATCAGACCGGCATGCTCGATCTGCATCCTCAGACAATCTCCCCGTTCACTATCCAAATCGGGCATTGCTGCAATCACACCAGGCTGTGCAATATCACGTAAAATAGTTAGCGTATGATGGCTGATCCCATAATGCCTATCTCGCTTATCTGCAAAGCTAATTCGCGGGATTACTATGGGCTGACCGTTTAACGCTGAAACGGCATTAGCAATTTCACCAACCTCCAAACCACTGAAGCCAAACTGTGTGTTCGTGCCCACGCATCCAGGCCCCATCGTAACTATCGTTAGATCCGCATTTAATATATGCTTGGCAGCCAGCAGCGCCGTATATTTATTAACGGTTTCGATATCGCCTCCGTAGGCATGACCGTAAGTAATTGTACCCGTTAACCAACCTAGCTTACGGAGCTGAATCACATGCTTACTATAGGCAATCGGCAGTGCTCCGCCATCAGACATGATATAAGCAATCCGGAAAGGCTTCTCTGTATCATGATCCAATTGCCGTATATAACATACTGCAGCAGGCAGCATACTATGAAGCTCACCGATGAGTACAGGCATCCCGTCCAAAGCTTGCTTGGAGCCGCTGAACAAATCGTGATAAGGACTTGAGGGCTCTTCAGCGGCAAGCACTGCCCTCTGCAGGGAGGTGTATCTGAGCTTCATAATATGGCCTGTACCGCTATTATTTTTTGTACTTTTGGACAGTATCGCATGTACAAAGTGAACTCCTCCTGTACCCAGATGAAGCGATACAGCCGTCGTATTAAGGAGAACCTTATCCCCTGCTTCCAATACAGGAAAGTTGTCCGTATAATGAACAGCTTTCTCTATTGTTTCACCATCTCCGTCGTCCATCAGCACCTCAACCTCCTGCAAGCCTCCTCCTTTCGATTCCAAAGGATCCGTGACATGTTGAACTACCCCCGTTCTCCATTCAATCACATTAGACACCCCACTTAAGATTCGACTTCATTCCATTTAATGTATGCTATCTCCAAAAACTTCTTTCCTCCTGTTTGGAATAGGTAAATCAAGGATAATAAAAGCTTCTATTCAAAGCCTTTTCAATGAAGATTACATCCATGTCTAAGATCTAGCATTACTTGCAATATCATTTTATCTAAATATAGGGTGGTAAAAACTAAAAATTCTTTTGACATTCTATGGGATTCATTCCGTCACTAGGGTTTACCCATAGGAGATAGCGCTCTGTCGAAAGAAAGATGATAGATGGAAATCCTCCCGTTAATCTAGCCTGGATATCGTTTGAAAGCAATCTAACTGGAAAAACTCAGGCTGTCGAATTAAGCGCTTTCAATATCTCTCAAATTTTAATCCATACACCCTATTTCTCAATAGTGTTCTCGCAAAGCTCAAT